>CAMDGJ010000030.1 GCA_945897545.1 Flavobacterium psychrophilum | reverse complement strand
ATCAGTAAAACTCCGTGTTTAGCTGGTTTGAAAATCACGGGATTCCCCATTATTAATGCAGGAATCAACAAAGAAAATGTCTCATTCAAAGGATAATTGTACGGGCCGAGGCACAAAACAACACCTAATGGTCCTCTTCTTACCATGGCATTAATACCTTGTACTTTTGAAAAATGAGCACTACGACTGTTCAATTCTTTGTAATTTTCTATAGTATCATAAATATATTCTACGGTTCTATCAAATTCTTTTTCAGAATCACCCAATGTTTTTCCTATTTCCCACATCAAAAGTTTAACCACTTCACTTCGGGTCGCTTTCATTTGTGTGACAAAGTTATCCATACACTTGATGCGATCAACCACTCTCATCGTAGGCCACAATCCTTGGCCATTATTATAGGCTATATCCGCAGCATCTAACGCTTCCAAAGCTTCTTTTTCTCCCATCAAAGGAATGGTTCCCAGTAAAGTAGGCTTGTATTTTTCATCAGATGATATTGTTGAATATACTGATGTTGTTTCTCCTGTCCACTTTTTTAATTCACCATTCACTAGATAAGTGTCTTGAATAAGCAATGAGTCTATTTGAAATTCTTGAGGTATTGTATTCATTATACTATATTATGTTTTAATTTAAATGTTGACAATTATAATGTCGTTGTACTAGTTAAACTACTTGTCCTAAGCTCTTAACGCATAGATGTTAAACTAACACCCATTAAAATGGCAAGCAGGTCATTGTTCCTATAATTGGTCTATGAAATTTTGCATCAATCAATAAGAAATCGACTATTTGCATTTCGTATATCGAGAATAAGACCGTCAAATGATGGATAATCCTTTTTTCGCTGCAAATACAGTAAATAATATATTTAACTCTTTGGGTGCAATTAATGAAATCTGTCAATAATGACTCATTTCGATTACAATTTATAGTCAATTTGAACTCAAATGTCTGTCTGAGCTTGTCGAAGACTTAAAAAAGGGACACTTCGACAAGCTCAGTGTGACAAATTGCTACCAATTAGCCATGAAAACTAATTACACCAAACGGCTAATATTTACTGTATTTAGCCTTATACCTAAATTCTTCCTTTTTATCGACCCTAGTATAGCTTCCACAAAAGAAAGGAACTCTATCAAGTATATTTTTTTCGTCTACTGCTCCAATACTATCAAGTAATCCCGCTTTGTTTACTTTATAACTTACCCCTTTTCCACCTATCGAATTGAATTAAAAATACGGTACAACTCGCCTGAAAAATATTGAAAATCATTTTGATTTTCTATAATAAAATATCCTAAAGTTTTATTGAAGTCTTTTATTTTGATTTAATAGTAAATATTTTGGTGTTTTTATCAGGGAAAGAATACTGCCTTTCTAATTCCAAAATTTAATCCATAATAAACACCGTCAACCCTCTAGCGCCATGCGCTCCAAGTACTAATGACTGCTCTATATCGGCGGTTTTAGAGGGGCCTGCTATAAAAGTTCCAAAGCCATATTCCTGATTGCCAATGCGATCATAAGCCTGGTGCATTGTAGCAACAATATCTTTTTTGTCAACGACAATAGCTAAATATTGAGGGATAAAAGTAGAAACACGTTGGCCTAAAACAACATCCGTTACCCAAAGAGCAGAATTTTCGGCAACACCAAAATGTGCTTTAATCAAAGTCAATTCTACGTCTTCTAAGGTATGTGGGTCATCATTTAACCAATCCAGTTTTGCAATTTTAGCAAGTTCCGGAATTGTGGTTATGATGAGTTTTTCGACATCGTAATTTTGTTTTACAAAGTCAATTATGGCATTGTAATTTTTGACTTCGACAAAGTCTCCGCCTATGCTCCGTATGGTTGTTTTGTATTTTTCGAGAATATCAAAAGTGTCCAACCCTAAAAAAGTGAGATTGGGCAAATCACTGACCGCTGCAGGTTGGTTTTGTTTTATTTTTTCTAAAATACTTGCTCTGCTACTCATTTTCTTTCTTTTTAAACTCTTTTCCGTTTTTCTTGTACCATTCTCTAAAAGAAGCTTCTGGCGGAGCAGGCATTTCCCTTTGTTTTGACCAAGGATTTATGCTGTTATTAACAAGAAAAGGCACGTTTTTAATCACGAATCTCCCCGCCTTTCCAGCTAAATTAAAGAGGGTGGCATTAGAAAGAACGGCTGCCATTCCCTTCATTGCAAAAGTTTTGGCTGCTGGCGTATGGCCTTCTTTGACCAAAACCTGACGCCATTTGTACAATTGCTCGTGAATATCAATTTTCACGGGACAAACATTGGTACACGAGCCACAAAGTGTACTGGCAAATGGCAAATCGGCATTTTTGCTCATATCGAGATTGGGTGCCAATATGGAACCTATTGGGCCAGCGATTGCGCTATGATAACTGTGTCCGCCGCTTCTTCTGTAAACGGGACAGGTATTCAGGCAAGCTGCACAACGGATGCATTTTAATGAGTTTCTAAAATCAGGCCTTCCTAGTTGGGTAGATCTACCATTATCGACTATTACGATATGCATTTTTTGACCGTCTCTTGGCTTTTTGAAATGACTGGAAAAAGTGGTTATGGGTTGTCCTGTTGCGCTTCTCGCCAACAATCGAAGAAAAACGCCCAAGTGTTTGCGTTGTGGAATTATTTTCTCGAACCCCATACTGGCAATATGCACATCGGCAAGATGTACGCCCATATCGGCATTTCCCTCATTGGTGCACACCACGATTTCTCCCGTTTCGGCAATAGCAAAATTGACTCCGGTTAGGGCTATTTTTCTAGTAAGGAATTTATCTCTAAGATGAATTCGCGCTGCTTCGGTTAAATACTGTGGGTCATTAATTCCTTTTTCAGTTCCGAGATGTTCGTGAAACGTCTCGCTTACATCTTCTTTTTTGAGGTGAATGGCAGGTAAAACGATATGACTGGGTGGCTCGTTTCGCAATTGAACGATTCGTTCGCCCAAGTCAGTGTCTATAACGTCGATTCCTTTTTTGGATAAAAATTCATTCAAATGGCATTCTTCGGTGAGCATTGATTTGGATTTTACCATCTGAGTTTCCCCGTGTTTTTCCATTATGGAATGAACGATTTTATTGTGTTCATCACCATCGGCGGCCCAATGAATTATAATTCCATTTTTCAATGCATTGGTTTCAAATTCAATCAAATAATCATGAATATTCGAAAGCACATTGTTTTTTATCTGAGAGGCGGTTTCCCGAAGTGTTTCCCATTCCGGAATTTGATGTGCCGCTTTGTCTCTTTTCTCCCGAACCATCCAAAGCGTTTCATCGTGCCAATCTACTCGCTTTTCATCTTTATTAAAAATAGTTGCTGCATCGCTATGTGACAAGTTATTTTTCATTATTTTGAATTCAAAATTTCTGCAATGTGAATCGTTTTTATGGGACTATTTTGTCTTCTCAAAATGCCTTCTAAATGCATTAAACAGGACATATCGCCACCTGTAATATATTCTACTTTTTGTGCTTCATGATCTTTGATGCGATCGACTCCCATTTTTACAGAAATGGCTTCTTCGGTAACACAAAACGTACCGCCAAAACCGCAACATTCATCTTTTCTTTTCAATGAAACCAAGTCAATCCCTTCGATTCCGTTTAGAAGTTGTTCGGGTTTAGAGAAAAAAGGCGCATTCAATTCGCTCATTTGCGAAAGCTTCAATCCTCGCTGACCGTGGCAACTTTGATGGAATCCTACTCTGTGAGGAAAGTTTCCTATGATGGTTTCTACTTTCAAAACGTCAGTGATAAATTCGGTTAATTCAAAAACAATATTTCTAATTTTTAATGCCAAAGCTTCATTTTCTTCATCGTGTAGATGTTCTTTAATGTGCATTACACAACTTCCAGACGGGCAAACGATATAATCAAATTCAGCAAAATTAGCCACAAAATTAGCATCGCAACCTTTACTCAAATGCTCATAACCACTATTTGCCATGGGTTGTCCACAGCAGGTTTGTTTTATTGGAAAACGAACATCACATCCTAATTTTTGTAATAATTCATAGGTAGCAATAGCCACATTAGGATAAAACTGGTCTACATAACAAGGTATAAAAAGTCCAACTTTCATCTTAGTGTTTATAAAATTTCAAATCAATCAAATCGTTTGGAATCGGTTTTGGATTCCAATTTTTATGTATGGCTAAGGCAGCCCCTAAAGCGCTGGCTTGTGCCATTGAAGCGGCATAAACTTCCAAATCCGGAAAAGCTTCTGCCAATAAGTTCATAAAGACCGCATTTTTACTAAAACCTCCGTCAACAAATACTTTCTTGACTGGGCTATTATGAATTACCAAGTTGGTAGAAATAAGCTGTTGTGCTACAATGTCCAACATCAATTGATGATAGGCAATTTCGTAATTCTCAAAATCATTTAGGTTTCTTTTACCAAACAAAGTAGGATCAAGACCTTTATTTTTATTGGGTTCTAAACCGCTATTTTTAGAATTGTGTTTTCTTAAATTGGCAATTATATCTTTATCGAAAGCTACTTTTTTGAAAGCGTCTAAAGGCAAATCAAAGTGTGTAGCTATTTTATTAGTTTGAATTTCATGCTCATTTCCAGCGAATAATCGAGCGGCTTTTACTGGTTTTTCTTTATAATGCAAAAAACACAAACAGTCGTTTTGAAGTTCTTCAAAAGTTAGTGGTGACGTGTTAAATGGGTTCATGCTGATGATCCAAGTGCCCGTTGACAACAAAACAAAAGGTTCCGTAAAATTAATACTATATGGAATCAGTGCCGAAGAACTGTCGTGTAAACCTGCGCCAACAGCTATATCTGCAGAAATACTAATCGTATCTTCGGCATAATGAATTGGAGGAATTTTATCTAAAATCCCTTCCTTTCTTATCCATTTATGGTATCTCATCTTCTTAAAATTCCAAAGATTAGTATGACAACCAACACTTGTAATATCCGAAAAATGTTTTCCGGTGAGTAAAAAACTCAAGTATTGTGGCAAGTGCAAAGCATATTTTACTTTTTCGAATAGTTCAGGATTTTCCTCCTTCAAACGGTAAATTTGCATACCAGAGTTTAAACTGCCTAAAACAGGTGAAGCTGTTTTTCTCGCAAACTTTTCTTCTCCCTTATATTTTGAATAAAACGTGTTTTTTAATACTTCCGGATAGGGTTTTAGATAATTATACAACGGAGTCAACTCTTTTCCGGCAGCGTCTAAATAAACAAAACTGGCGCCGTAGGTACTGAAATTGATTGCTTTTAAAGTGTACTCTTTTAATGCCTGTACTTCGGCTAATCTATCAACAATCCAATTTTTTAGCTCTAAAATATTTTCGCAAGGAAAACCGTCTTCATCAATTGTTTCGCTAAGAACCGTGGATCTCTCCCAAATAATTTGATAGTTTTCATCAAAAATAAAAACCTTTTGTTTGTTTTACCAATATCAAAAATCGCTACTACATTCATTAGTCAATTATGAGTTATAAATTATGAATTATGAATTAAAGAATTATGAATTTCGTCCGAAAAGCTCCATGTTAGTTAGAGAAGTTCTTTTGTTTTTATATCAAACAACCTAAATAAACATAAAAGTTTATTAACTTAAAACTCATCATTCATAACTGATAATTACAATCCTGTTGCTACCGTTTTGAATCCTCTTTCAGTGATTAACCCTTTTCTTACTGCAAGATCTCGGTATAATCCTACTGGATTTAATGCCGCTCCTGAACGCAAACGTGCTTCGGCAACCAAGGCGCGAACATCAGTACGGAAAGCATCTTGTAAAATTTCTTGGGCAGTCACCACATCATTTTCATTCTGGGCAATTTCCAATGCTTTTCGGTCAACAGAAAGTGCTTGGGCATAAGCCACCATAATCGCTTCGACAGATTGCAACAAGTCTTCCATTGGATCTTTAACGTTATGAGAAGCATCAATCATCCATCCTAAATCTTTGGCATGATTCATTCCCCTTGCGTCCATTCCATCCACTAATTCATTGAAAATCAAGAATAATTGGTAGGGTTTCAAAGCACCGGCAGTTAAATCATCATCCCCATATTTAGAATCATTGAAGTGGAAACCACCTAGTTTTTCATCCATAAGCAATAAGGCTACAATTTGCTCAATGTTGGCATTAGGCAAATGGTGACCCAAATCAACCAAAGTAAGTGCTTTAGCCCCTAATTTTTTTACATAAGAATAGGATTGTCCCCAGTCTGCTACCGTAGTAGAATAAAAGTTAGGTTCCGCGCATTTGTATTCTAAAAATAGTTTCCAATTTGATGGTAGTGCAGCGTAGATTTCTTCTAAGCTTTCTAAAGTGTTTTGGTAGGCTTTACGGAAATTTAATTGTCCCGGGAAACAAGAACCATCGGCCAACCAAACGGTTAATGATTCAGAACCCAAGGCGATACCCTGCTGAATTACTTCGATGTTGTGGGCAATAGCTTGTTTACGCACCGCTTTATTTACATTTTGTAAAGAACCATATTTGTATGAGTATTCTTGAGTGGCTTGATCTTGAAAAGTATTCGAATTCACCGCATCAAATTTTAAATGGTGTTGCGCAGCCAATGATTTAATTGCATTGTAATCCGTTGGGATATCCCAAGGAATGTGCAGCGAAATGGCACCAGAAGAATTGTTTAAAGCGTGTAACAACCCTACATCCTCCATTTTTTCTTCTAACGAACGAGGTTCTCCACCCCCTGGAAAACGACCAAAACGAGTTCCTCCTGTTCCTAAAGCCCAAGATGGAATGGCAATTTGAAAATCGATTAGTTTTTGAATAATACTTTCGCTTTCAGCAATTTCGGATGCTGTGAAAACCAATTTATTTTTATGAGATTTGATTAAATCATCATTATGTGAGGCTATTTTGTTGGAATCAATTAACATAGTATTTTTGTATAAAGTTAAATAAAAACATGTTTTAAAATGTGCTTATGACTTGGGTTTTGAAAGCGACTTTTTTTAGATTCATAAATATTTCTATTTAAGAAAAAACAAACGTCCGATGTGTCGGACGTTAGGAAAATCTATTTATACTACCCTAGTAAAAAAAAATTTATCTGTAAAAGCCCATTGCCACTCCACCGTCAACATTTAATGAGTTTCCTGTTGATTTACCCAACAGGCCCCCTACGAATGCAAAACAAGCATTGGCAATATCATCTGGCAATATAATTTCATTCAATAACGTACGTTTTGCATAGTAAGCTGGTAATTCTGCCACTGTAATTCCATACGCTTTAGCACGACCTTGAGCCCAACCACCTGACCAAATATTCGAGTCAGAGATTACAGCATCAGGGTTAACCGTATTCACACGGATTTTATCAGGGCCTAATTCAGCAGCCATCAAACGAGTCAAATGCGCTTGAGCCGCTTTGGCAGAACCATAACCAAGATTATTTGGGCCAGCAACTACTGCATTTTTAGATACAATGTTTACAATATCACCACCAAATCCTTGCTTGCGCATTACTTCTGTTCCAGCTTTAGAAACTATAAATTGTCCTTTTACCAAAATATCATATAATCGATCCCATTCTTCTAAAGTATGTTCTGCAATAGATTTTGAAATACTAATACCGGCATTATTCACAATAATATCAGCTCCACCAAATGCTAAACAAGCAACATCCAGAGCTAATGCTGTACTATTTTCATCAGTTACATTCAATAAAGTACTAGAAACAGCGTCTTTACCAAAAGCTTTGGTGAATTCAGTAGTAGCGCATCCTAAACGTTCTTCATTAATATCATTGATCACAACGCAAGCCCCTTCTTCGGCAAATTTTTTGGCAATAGCTTTTCCAATTCCACCGGCTGAACCTGTAATCAAAGCGATACGTCCTGATAATGCTTTTGGTTTAGCCATACGTTGCAATTTAGCTTCCTCCAACAACCAATATTCAATGTCGAAAGCTTCTTGACGCGGTAATGATATATATTCAGAAACGGCTTCGGCACCTTTCATCACATTTACCGCATTGACATAATATTCCGATGCCAAACGCGCCATTGTTTTATCTTTTGCAAAAGTGAACATACCCACTCCAGGATATAAAATCACAACAGGATTCGGATCCCGCATAGCTGGTGAATTCGATTTTTTGCAAGTAGTATAATAATCGGCATACATCGCACGGTAGGCCTCGAAAGCAGGAGTTAATTTTGCCTTAATTGCTTCTACGTCTGATAAATCTTCGTTAGGATCTAATGTTAGCACCAAAGGACTGATTTTGGTACGCAAAAAGTGATCTGGACAAGAAGTTCCCAACGGAGCTAATTTCGCCATATCATTTGAATTGATAAATTCCAATACTCGGGCATCATCGGTGTAATGACCAATCATTTTGCGTTCAGATGAACAAAAACCACGCAAGATTGGAGCTACTTTTGCTGCTTTCAATTTACGGGCTTCTTTTGGAAGACTTTCAATTTTTTGACCTCCAAAAACAGCACGTTTTTTTCCGTAGTTGCTTTCCAGATATTCTGCACATTTTTCGATTACTTCTAATGTGTTGATGTAACTTTCGTAAGAAGTATCTCCCCAAGTAAACAAACCGTGAGAACCCAACATTACGCCTTTTAATTTTTTTCCACGAGCGGCAGCTTCTTCAAGACAAGCGCGCATTTGAAGTCCCAAATCGAAACCCGGACGTTGCCATCCCACCCAACCAATTTCTCCGTTAAATAATTCTTCGGTGATTTGAGCTCCATCTTTTGCGGCAGCAATTGCAATTGCAGCATCTGGATGCAAGTGATCGATATGACTGAAAGGTAAGAATCCGTGTAATGGTGTATCGATTGAAGGTGCTTTTGAAGCTAAATCGAAAATACAATGGTTGAATAATTCGACCATTTCGTCTTCAAATTCTATTCCTCTATATACTTTTTCAAGGTTAAGCAATCTTTCTAAATAAAGTGCGGCACAACCTGATTTTGTCAATGTTCCAATGTCGCCACCAGAACCTTTAATCCACATCACTTCTGAAGAATCTCCTGTTAATGGGTCTTTATCCGTAATTTTTACAGAAGTATTTCCTCCTCCATAGTTTGTTAACCTTAAATCTGCTCCTAATAAATTTGAACGGTAAATAAAAAGCGCTACTTCATCTCCTGCTAATGCTGCCGATTTTTCTTCATTCCAAAGGTAGCTTACGTGTTGAAAAGTCATACTGTTTGAATTTATATTTGTCATGTTGTTTGTTTAAAATTGTTATTTTTATAGTTAAAAACGAGGATTAAAGTGAGTTTCCAATTCCAACCACAACAATTGAAGCTAGAATTAAACCAATTCCCCAAAGGAATGTATTGAACGTTCTTTTAGAAACACCTGACCATTCTTTTAAATAGAATCCCCAGAAGTTAGCTGTTAAAATAATAGTTGCCATGTGTAAGATCCAAGAACTGGCTCCGTTACCCAATTTGCTTTCACCCATTCCGTAGAAGAAAAACTGCAAGAACCACATTGTACCCGCGATTGCAGAAAACAAAGTGTTTTTAGCAATTGGAGTTTTTGCATTCGTATAATCTCCGAAAGTTTTGTTTTTGAAATTAAGGTACATACACCAAATAAAGTTGGTTGTCAATCCGCCCCAAAGGATAACGATATAAGTAACATTATTTTGAAACAAAGGATTAAAACCTTGAGCAACCGCTTCTTCGGCCATTGGCTTTCCTGCTTCAATGCCAAAATTGAAAAACGAACTCAAAACACCTGATATTATAGCAATTATCAATCCTTTAACAAGGCTGAATTCTTTGTCTTTATCTTCGTGACCTGTAGCAAAATCTTTTTCTTTTAGCATTCCTGCTCTTCCAGAAAAGGCAATTCCAATTAAGCAAATTAAAACCCCTAATAGAACTAATCTACCACCCGTATGAGAAAGCATATCAGTAAAGGAAACTTTACCTGGAACTGGATAAAAATTATAATAAATAGATGGAACCAATGCTCCAAAAGCGGAACAAAAACCTAGGGTTATCGAATTTCCCAATGACATTCCCAGATAGCGAACACCAAGACCATAAGTCAATCCGCCTATTCCCCAGATTAAACCCATTGAATAAGTAACTGTTTTTATAGAAGGTGCTGCAGCACTTATAATATCAACAAAACCAGGAACGGTCAAGTAAGCCGCTAGTGGAGGAACAATCAACCATGAGAAAAATCCACCTACTATCCAGTAGCTTTCCCAAGCCCAACCTTTGACTTTTTTGAAAGGCATATAAAAACTTCCTGAGGAAAAACCTCCTATCGAGTGAAAAAGAATACCTAGTAATGCTTGCATTTTAAAATTTAGTTTGGAGGTTAATAATCTAGTTTTACAAAATAACAGAAAGTAAAAAACATAACTATCCTGTACTATCCTTGTTAAAAAAAATTTTTTTTTATTTTAATACCGAAAAGTTATTAAAGACCTATTTCAAAATGATATTTTCCAAGACCAACCGTTTTGCTTTTTGCATTTACAGCTGTTCCATTTTTATTTATAGTTACCATTTAGATATCCAGCAAACGGGTGCAATACAATTGAAAAATTCTGAAAACAGAAAAATAATTTTAAAAATGTTGCTTAACTGATACTGCGGGTTTTATTTGCCTATCCCATGGTGTTATTTTTCTGATTTTACTGAGGATATACTTCTCCTTTTGGTCTGTCTATTTGATAATCTAATTAAAATTGGCGTAATTTGTAATATTTATAAATGACCACCGCCATGGATTTGATACAATTTATTGACATTGATGAAAACTCCAGAAAACCAAAATACCTTCAAATAGTAGATGCCGTCACAAGCAATATTTCTTTGGGTAATTTTGAAATGGACGCCAAGATGCCTTCTATTAATGGGTTAAGTGAGGCCTTTTATTTGTCGAGAGATACGGTTGAAAAGGCTTATAAAATCTTAAAAGACAGAAAAATTATAGTTTCCATACGTGGAAAGGGCTATTATATCGTAAAGACTGAACTCCTATCAAAAACGAACATCTTGTTTTTAGTAAATAAATTGAGTTCCTATAAATTACAAATTTACAATGCATTTACAAATAATATAGGCCCCAATTCACATACGGAATTACGGGTATATCATTGTGACGAATCCTTGTTTTTGACTTGTTTGGAAAAAAATCTAGGTGCTTACGATTATTATATTGTGATGTCTCATTTTAAAAATGAAGATTCTAAACATGTAAGTGCTCCAGCAAAAGTAATCAGTGCGTTAAAAAAAGTTCCTAAGGAAAAATTGATAATCCTAGATGATTTCAATTTGGGGATTGATGGTGAAATTGTCGAAATCTATCAAGATTTTGAAAACGACATTTACAATGCACTCATGGAAGGTTTTGCTAAAATTAGTAGGTACCAAAAAATTGTATTGGTCTATCCCGAAAAATCAGTGTACCCCTATCCAAGACGAATTGTACATGGATTTAAAAAGTTTTGTATAGAAAAGTCTTTAGATTTTGAGATTTTAGATGAGGTTTTTGATGATATGGTTTTAAAAAATGGCGATTTGTTTATCACCATAGATGAAAATGATTTGGTAAATCTAATCCATCAGATACGCGAAAATGAGTTTGTAATGGGAGAAGATATAGGGGTGCTTTCTTACAATGAAACCCCTTTAAAAAACCTGCTGGGTATATCTGTTATTTCAACTGATTTTAAAGCCATGGGAGCTACAGCTGCAGAAATGATTTTAAACAAAACAAAAGGCAGGGTAAAAAACCTGTTTCATTTTATTGACCGTAATTCACTCTAATTTACTTGTGGAAAATTGTGTGTTTTTGTTAAAAAATACAAGTCGCCATTTTCTTTTTATCCCCCTCATAAGTCTTAGTTAATAAAAGAAAATACAGGGAACATCAGCATGAAAAAAATGAAGTCCATTTTTTTGACAAATTAGATTCCTCTATAGTCCTTTATGAAATTTATAAACACTTTCTTTACCTCAATTGTAGAACCATTTTAAAATGGATTTAAACATTTTAATTATAAGTTTACATTCGTTTTTTAACTTTTAAATATAGGTATATTCTTATTTTACAATAAAGTTATAAATTTTATTATGTTTTTGTACGTCCAAAGTTTTTATGGTCAAACAGGATAGTACAGGATACAGCTTCCATTTCGCTTTTATAATATTGTAGTTTATGCTGTGATGATTTTTTTATTAAAGTTAAAAACAATTCGTACTACTATTGAAATATGAAAATTAAGATGATTATTGTCGCATCATCATCTCTCTTAGACATAGATTGCGACTTGAAATCATTCTATGCTATTGACTCAAAATACATATTCCCATTTTGGGTTGAAATAAAAAAAAGGGATTAAAGCTAGCTTTTAACAAAAACACGCAGTGCATAGAGCCATGAATAAGGATAAATAACAAGGGACTTAATAAACAAACCTATTAGCAAATTGAAAGTTTGAAGCTCCGAAATGGTAAACACCCTATGTGTGACTACTTATATCCAAAAAAACTATAAACAATAAACCAAACAATTTTAACAATTAAACAGATGAAATCTAAATTTAATACCATTCATTTACCTTCTATAAAAACGAGGATAGAGACCTTAAAACAGGTCTTAATTTTATTATTTTCTACAACCCTTTTTGCATTTTCACCATCAACAGTTGTATTTGAAAAATGTATAGATGGCATAGACGAATCCGGCACATTGCGCGCTATTCAGCAAAATCAAATTTCGGGTAATGTTACAGGACCAGGAGGCATGCCATTGCCTGGAGTCTCTATTGTGCTTAAAGGATCTGTAAAAGGAACTCAAACAGGTTTTGATGGGAACTTTGCAATAGCAGCTAATAAGGGAGATATCTTGGTTTTCTCTTATTTAGGAATGAAAACTTTAGAAACAGTAGTTGCTGATTCAGCAACTCTAAATATAGTAATGACTGAGGATGTAGCTTCTCTTGACGAAGTGGTGGTTGTTGGTTATGGCACGGTTAAAAAAAGTGATTTAACAGGTTCTGTTTCTAGTTTAAAAGGAAATAAGGTTCAAGATCAAGCAACATTCTCAGTAGAAGGCATGCTAGCGGGTCGCGTTGCAGGGGTAAAAGTTATTGATGGTGGCCAGCCAGGAGCCGGTGGATCAATTCAAATTAGAGGATCAAATTCGATGCTTGGAGGCACAGAGCCTTTGTATGTGGTAGATGGCATACCAATTGAGCCCAATATGGATGCCCAAGGTCGAGCTATTGGTGGTTCTCAAAACTCAGCTATTAATTTTATTGATCCTTCTTCTATTAAAAGCATGGAGATATTAAAAGATGCCTCTGCAACAGCAATTTATGGAGCTAGAGGGGCTAACGGCGTTGTTCTTATTACTACTAAACAAGGAAATAAATACAAACGGGAACTAACTTTTAAGAATTCCATAAATGTTTCACAAGTTTCCCGTAAATTAGACCTATTAGATGGGCCAGAATTCGCAAATTTTGTAAACCTATCTACTGCTAATCTTTCCTATCTTAAACAGTCCTATTGGAAATACCAACAAGAATTAAAAGATGCTGGAACTATCACTACATTACCAACCACTTCTCCATGGGGACAACCTAATAGTCCAACTAATAATTCGTATCGGTGGGAATTTGATGGAGTGAACAGGCCTTTGCCAAATGCTGCTGATTTACCCAATACCGATTGGCAGGACGAAGTATTTCAAACCGCCACTACACATAATTATAATCTTGGCTACTCTGGCGGCTCCGATAAAGGAACCTTTTCGGTAGGATTGAACTATTTAGATCAAGAAGGTATTTTGATGGGTTCTGATTACCAAAGGATCAACATGAATATGAATTTAAATCAAACGATTACCCCTAAATTAAAGACCACTACTCGTTTTAATTTTACGAAAGGGAATGCCAATGCATTAATGACTAATAATGGAAGCACAGACCAGAACCTGATTAGTAAAACCGTGAATTTCGCACCCACAAACGGCTTGAATGCTGGAAGTGATGGGCTTGGCGAGTTTGATTTTAATGACCCTAATTTTCTAGATACCCCTATTGATATTGCAACAAAATATATAGATGAAAAAGAACAAATAAATATGTTGGGGTCTATAGGGCTAAATTATAAACTGGCTAAGGGATTGACATTTGACGCTACTGGTGCTATAACTTATAATTTAAATAATAGAGATACCTATTTGCCTATATCTACTTTTAATGGAGCTGCTACAACTGGAAATGCAACGTCTGCTAAAAATCAATTCTTTAAGACCCTCACGCAATTTCAATTGTCTTATTATAAAAAATTCAATAAAAGGCATGAAATTACAGCAGTAGCGGTATCGTCGCAAGAAAATTTCAATTATAGGCAAGATTTTGTGAATGTAAGTAATTTTCCTAATGATGTTTTAGGATATCATAATCTTCAATCTGGGTTGAATTTTTTAGTGCCAACTAATAATTTTACTGAAACCACATTAAGATCATATTTGGGAAGAGTAAATTATACTTTGTTTGATAAATACCTTTTTACAGCCTCTTTCCGGACAGATGGTTCTTCGCGTTTTGCTGAAAGTAATAAATGGGCTTACTTTCCTTCAGGAGCCTTTGCTTGGAAAATGAGTAAAGAACCTTTTATTGAAGCACTGGATGTTTTTTCTGATTTGAAATTACGATTGTCTTATGGAAAAACAGGAGGCGAAGCGATTCAACCCTACCAATCTTTAGCAACATTGGTTACAAAAAATTATAGTTTCAACGGAAACATAGCTTCCGGATATATCGAAAATAATTTAGAAAATCCAGATTTGAAATGGGAAACTACAGATCAGTTTGATGCGGGGCTTGATTTCGCATTCGCTCAGAATAAAATTAAGTTGACACTTGATGCTTATTATAAAAAAACTACAGATCTTTTAATGATTGTAGAAAACCCACCTTCTAGTGGGTTCGCGACAAAGATTGGGAATATTGGTGCTGTTGAGAATAAAGGGATTGAAGTCGAATTGTCAGCGGTAATTTTAAATGGAAATTTAAAATGGAATGTATCTGGAAATATTGCCTTTAACAGAAACAAAGTTTTGGAAATGGGTGTGAATAATTATCAATACGGATCCTACAAAACGAATGGTGGTGACCAACCCATAATTTTTAAAGAAGGACAACCCTTAGGGGCATTTATAGGTTATAAAAAAGTGAAAATATTTGAAACTTGGGAAGAAGTTCGGAACAGTGCACAGCCTGGTGCATCTGTAGGAGATATGATGTTTCAGGATATAGATAATAATAAGGTACTTAATAACAATGATACTGTAATTATTGGAGATCCTAATCCAGATGCCACATGGGGAATTACCAATGAATTTAGTTATAAATCTTTTGATCTTTCCTTTTTATTTGATGGACAGGTTGGTGGAGACATTTATTCCATTGCAGATATGGATTTGGGTTCGAATTATAGAAGATGGAATTCCTCTACGAGTTCAGCAATAAATTCATGGGTTCCTGCAGAAGGAGTTCCTAGTGCTTCATGGACCTTAAATGACGGATCCACTTTTTCAACAGCAGGCTATAATTATGGTTTTGGAAGTTCGAATGCCTATACTGCCAGCCCTATGTATAATGTTTTAGCGAGTGCTGAACGCAAAAGGGTAAGTGATGAATATATTAAGGATAGTTCTTTTATAAAATTACGTAATGTCTCTATAGGCTACAATTTTGATTTAAAAAAAATAAAATCATTTGGAATTCAGAAAATGCGATTGTATCTATCCGCTACAAATCTAGTGACAATAACCAAATTTGACGGTTATGATCCAGAGGTAACGGCTTTTACCGGCAATGCCTCTCGTAGAGGACTCGATTTTGGTACCTATCCTCTTTCAAGGACTGTTACTTTAGGCCTAGACCTAGCTTTTTAAAATTAGGAATTTAAAAAATAATAAAATGAACAATTTAAAAGATAATAAAATGAAAAGTTTTACCATAAATAAATTAATATATAAATTGGGTATCTTGTTTACTGTCCTATTTGTATCCTGTAGTGACGACCTAAAGGAAGTCCCTCTTTCCATTTTAGCTCCTGAAAATTTCTATAAAACTAATGAGGAAGCAATCATTTCAGTAAACGCATGTTACCAGTCCTTGAAAGATAATTTTATCTCCAATGGTTATGGAACGTTTATTTTTCTAGACAATTCCTCTGATTGTTATGATACTGACCGAGTTAATTTTGGTAGTTGGTTTGCCGGGACCCTTTCTTCTACAGACACTAATATTCAGCTTTGGTGGCAAAGATATTATACAACAATTGGCGCTTGTAATGTGACCATTGCAAGAGTTGAACAAGCAGCTATTGATACAGAAATACAAAATCGAGTGATCGCGGAGGCAAAGTTCCTCAGGGCTTTTAATTATTTCCATGTGGTTCAGCTTTGGGGACCTGCACCATTGAAAACAAGCATTCCATTAGGTTCGGATGATACAAATCTTGTTCGAGCACCGATTAAAGACATCTACGATGCAATTATTACTGATTTAAAATTTGCAGAAGAACATTGTTGGAATGTTGGAGAAACGAAACAAGTGGGCGGAAAATCTTATACAAATGATCGAGGAAGAATAACGAAGGGAGCTGCAAAAGCTTTGCTTGCAAAAGTATATTTAAAATTAGCCTCAACGTCAAGAGCTGCGAATGCAAGAACGGACGCACCCTTACTAAATAGTGTGACTGGACAGGTGGATGGATTAGAAGCTTATAAAATTTTTGATGCGGCTACCTACTATACTAAATGTATCGAAAAATGTATGGAGGTAGAAGGACTTGGGTTTACATTAAATGCCAACTATATGGATAATTTTGATAAAACTAAGAAAAATGGTCCAGAAAGTTTATTTGAAATTCAATCTTTCAATCAATTAGGTTACGGTTCAAGACTGGCTCCATTTTATTCGCCACCTTATTCAGGAACGTATGGCGGAACTTGGGGTGGGATTATCGGTTTTTTCCAATCATTCTTATTAAACAAGGGACCTTTTAAGATATACAAAAATGCCAACTTTGACTATCGCCCAGCAGTATCTGGAGATCTTGCTGGTAAAGTTACAAGTTCACAGTTTGATATCACAGATCAAAGATACAAGAGTGGATTTGCAATGAATTATAATCAAAGTAATCAAAGCAACAGGCCTTATACATGGGATGCAGGATCGTCTCGATACATAGGAACTCCAAGCGGCCAAAATGTGAAGTTTTTTACATCAAAATACTATGATTTAAATGGGAAAGTTATCGATGACAATGGAAATAATTTTGTGGTTTTACGCTACGCAGACGTGTTGCTTATGAAAGCTGAGTGTTTATTTGAAACAGGTAATTTAAGTGCGGCCTGGAGCACGCTTACAATGGTACATACTCGTAACGGAAATCAAAATGTTTCAGGTACTACTATATTTCCAAATAACTATACTGATTGGATTTCTAGGTTTACGGGGACCTCTACAGACGAACAATTTCGGGAAGCCATTCTTTATGAAAGGATGATGGAACTTTTTATGGAGGGACATCGCTTCTTTGATATTTGTAGAATGGGGAAATTAGAAGAAAAATGTGCCATTACAGGTCGAGTAAAAACAAGAAGGCATTATTATTTTCCTATTGCGCAATCAGAAATGAACAACAATAAAGCCATTACGAATACCATGAATAATCCAGGATACTAATATTATTTATAGTTGAAAATTAAAAATATAATTAATAAAACAATTAGGTGATTTTTAATATGAAAAATTTACAAATAGGAGTATTTATATTTTGTTTTATGCAGTTTACGCTGACTTCTTATGCACAAAAACGTCCCAATGTATTAGTGATTATAAGTGATGATCAAGGAATTGGTGATTTTGGTTTTATGGGGAATAAAACCGTAAAAAGCCCAAATCTAGATCAACTAGCGAAAGAATCAGCTCTCTTTGAAAAATTTGTTGTAGCACCTGCTTGTTCCCCAACAAGGTCTAGTTTAATGACAGGACGCAATCATTTATTAGCGGGGGTGTGGGGTGTCGGAGCAAGAAATAATTTGTTAAGGGATGAGCATTTGATACCCGAATATTTTAAGAATGCCGGTTATCATACCGGTTATTTTGGAAAACGTGATGGTGTTTATAACCATGAAAAACAAATCTGGGATTGGGGCTGTGATGAAGCTTCTCACGTAACGGGTTATAAACACAAAGATGCGGTAAGTATTACACAAACAGGAAATGTTCAGAGAAAAGGATGGACTTGCGATATTGATGTTGACAATTCACTTGACTTTATCAAAAAACAAGGAGGTAATTCCTGGTGGTGTACTACAGCATTT
>CAMDGJ010000029.1 GCA_945897545.1 Flavobacterium psychrophilum | reverse complement strand
ATCCTAGAGGTTTATTTTTAATAAAAAATAGTGGTTTTTAAATAGTAAACAAATAGTATGAAAAATAAATCAAGAATAATAAAAAGGGGTGTTGAAATATTAATTCTAATATGTATTCTAAATCCAGGAATATCAACCGCACAAAAATCAGCAGTAAAACCCAATGTTATTATAATATATACAGATGATCAAGGAACTATTGATGCTAATTGCTATGGCGCAAAAGACTTGTATACACCCAATATCGATAGATTGGCAGATTCAGGAGTTCGGTTTACACAATTTTATGCTGCAGCTGCCATATGTTCGCCATCAAGAGCTGCTTTGTTAACTGGTAAAACACCCTTCAAGGCAGGATTACCAGGCAATGCTCCTGCAATAAAAGGTGAGGCTGGATTGCCTACGGAACAAATTACCATTGCAGAGACACTCAAAAATAACGGATATAAAACTGGCCACATTGGGAAATGGCATTTAGGGTATAGCGACGAAACCATGCCTTTAGCACAAGGATTTGATTATTCGTTTGGTCACATGGGTGGCTGTATTGATAATTATTCGCATTATTTTTATTGGGAGGGAGCCAATCGACATGACCTATGGGAAAACGGAAAAGAAGTATGGATGGATGGCGAGTATTTCCCGGATGTTATGGCAAGTAAGGCAGAAAAGTTTATTACAGAAAACAAGGACCAGAGCTTTTTCCTTTATTATGCTTTAAACCTTCCTCATTATCCGTTGCAGGCATCGAAAAAATGGAGAGAATATTATAAAAATTTAGAAAGTCCTAGAGACAAATATGCCGCTTGTATTTCAACTCTTGATGAGCGAATTGGGTTGCTTCTAGATAAACTGGACGAATTAAATATTCGAGAGAATACCATCGTTATTTTTCAGTCGGATCATGGGCATTCAATGGAGCAACGGACTTTTTCTGGTGGTGGAAATTCTGGAATTTATCGGGGTGCCAAGTTTTCTTTTTTTGAAGGCGGCATTAGAGTACCGTCAATTATAAGCTGGCCCTCTAAAATTAAGAAGAATGAGATTATAGATGAGATGGCGGTTAATGTAGATTGGTTTCCTAGTATACTTGATTTGTGTAAAATAGGATACGATAAAGATAATTTTGAAGGAAAAAGTCTTGTGGATGTAATTTATAAAAAGAAGAAATCGCCACATGAAGTCTTCTGGTGGTATGATAATGCAAACCGTTGGGCAGTTCGAAAAGGAGATTGGAAGTTGTTGAAAAACCCCATCGATCCATCACAAAAAACACCAATAGAAACTACAAACTCATTCTATCTGGTTAACATTAAAAATAATCCAAGCGAATCCGAAAACGTAGCAGCTAAATATCCTGAGAAAGTGGAGGAATTAAAAAATGAATTTAATTCTTGGTATAAAAGTGTTAAAAAATAGAATTTATAGAAGCTATTAATCGAAAATTAATAATAAATTAATGATTGGATAGTTTATTTGTACAATAAAAATTAAAAACTAGTATTAAACTAAATTAGAAAAAAATGAAAAAATTACTATTGATTGCATTATTAGGTTTGTCTTTTGCGGGTAACGCTCAAACTCAAATCGATTTAGGCGCTAAAAAAGTTTCAGAGAGCATGACTAATGTCATGGCTTTATCTTCAGAAGAAGCAAATAAGGTATACGATATTATATCTAAGAGAAACAAAGATAAAAAAGCTTTAAAAGAAAAGTTTGGGGATGATGTAGAGGGTTTTAAAGTTGAAGGAAAAGAAGTGGAAATACAATTCAATAAAGACGTGAAGGATTTTGTTGGAAATGAAAAATGGAAAATCTGGGCTGATTTTAAAAAAGCAGAGAATGAAGCAAAAGCTAAAAACTAATATTTTTTTTTAATTCAATTTAAAAAGTCACCATTTAGGTGACTTTTTTTACCTTAAAAATCAAAAATATTTTTCATCAAACAATAAAATAATATGTTACGAATTAAAACCAACTTTTGTTTTTTATTTTTTCTATTCGCTTTTACAATTTGTAATCGGTCTGTCGCACAAGAGACTTACAACTATGTTTTCAATCCAATAAAAGGTTTTGTAAACGAAACCGAAAAACCACTTCGCGACGAACTTTGCCTGAGCGGAAAATGGCAGTTTATGCCGGTTTACGAAACCGATATGGCAAAATTCGTAAAGCCAGGCTCATTTAATTGGGACGCAGTTCCTTTAAAAGTACCCTCGCCTTGGAATGTAAATGGCTATACCAATGGTGAAGGTGGCGACTTTAATACTTTTCCTTCCTATCCTAAAGCGTGGGAAAAAGCACAAATGGGTTGGATGAGAAAAGAGTTTGTTTTACCCGAAAATTGGACAGGAAAGCAGAAAAAACTTCATTTTGAAGCCATAGCTGGATTTGTCAAAATTTATGTAAACGGCCAGTTTGTGGGTGAATACATTGATTTGTTTTTCCCACGAGAATTTGATGTTACCCCATTTCTGAAAAAAGGAACCAATGAAGTGATGGTTGGTGTAGCCAAAGCCAGTTTAACGGATGTTCCGGGGAAATATGGCTACCGTAATTATGTGGCCGGCTCGAGGTGGGGACAGCATATTGCCGGTATCTGGCAGGATGTTTCATTGATAGCTGTACCTGAATTGGCCATTACCAATGTGTTTGTACAACCCAACGTCCAAAAAGACACATTGGCTTTTTCAGTAAGTATTAAAAATAACTCGGCTAAAAAACAATCGTTTACCATCAATGCTTCAGTCAAAAACTGGGTAAAACCCACAACAAGCGATATAAACCTATTGCCTGTAGATAACGGAGGTATGACCGATGGGGTTTTTGTCATAGCTAATGCCAAGAAATTTACCCTGAAAGCGGGAGATAGCATTGTGGTAAATCTTAATCGAAAAATAAATGGAGAACTAAAATTGTGGTCGCCGGAGTCTCCAAACCTCTATGGCTCTGTCATAAGCTTGAATACCGATAAAAAGACCGTTGTTGACACAAAATATACCCGATTTGGCTGGCGACAATTTGCAATCAAAGGACTTGAATTTACCTTGAATGGAAAACCTATTCTGCTAAAAGGCGATTCCTGGCATTTTATGGGAATACCACAGATGACTCGACGGTACGCCTGGGCATGGTACACAATGCTGAAGGATGCCAATGCCAATGCAGTAAGGCTTCATGCACAGCCTTTCCCTTCTTTTTATCTTGATATGGCCGACGAAATGGGGATGTGCGTACTCGACGAAACAGCAATTTGGTCAAGCGATGGGGGACCTAAAATGGATTCGGAAACGTATTGGGCAAGTTGTAAAACTCATGTAAAAAACCTTGTACTGCGCGATCGAAACTATCCTTCCGTTTTTGGATGGAGTGTGTGTAACGAAACATTGCCAGTAGTTACGAATGTTATGCGTGGCACAAAGGAACTAATCGATCGTCAGATTCAGGAAATAAATAATTGGACAGAAATTACAAAAGCACTCGACCCAAGCAGAGACTGGATTTCGGGCGATGGTGAACCGATGTATCCTACCAATTTACCTACTGTTATTGGACATTATGGAAATGAATCGTCTATGAAAGCATGGTCATCACGAGGTTTACCCTGGGGAATTGGCGAGACCGGAATAGCCTACTTCGGAACACCAAAACAGGTAGCAACACATAATGGCAATCGTGCTTACGAATCACAACTAGGGCGAATGGAAGGCTTGGCAAACGAAGCTTATAAACTTATTACAACACAATTTAAATACAAACCGAGCTACACCAGTATTTTTAATATTGTTTGGTATGGATTAAAACCTTTGGCTTTTGGAATGAAAGATACATCTCGTGAGCCAATTCTCGAAGACGGTATTTTCTTTCCTGCTTTTAATGAAGGCGCTTTTGGCGTTCAACCCGAACGCTTAGGACCTTATACTAGCACGCTCAATCCTGGCTACGATGTCAATATGCCATTGTACAAAACTTGGCCGATGTTTGAGGCTGTTCAAGCAGCTAATAGCACACCGGTAAAGGAGTTTAAGATGTATCCTAAATTAGCGTCATCCAAAAAATTTCCAGTAATCAAAAACGACAACCTTATTTTGATTGGAACTGATTCGTCGCAACTGGCTCTTAAACTTACTGAAATGGGAGTTCGCTTTAGTAAAACAGCTGTGCCTACAGCCAAATCATTGGTGATAATAGATGGTTTGAATATAGCTACTGATAAAGTGCTGAAAACCAAATATGAAAAAGCTATAAATGCTGGTGCACGAATTATAATTTGGGGAGTTTCGCCCGAAACGCTTTCTTCGCTAAATACTATTTTGCCATTTCCTCTGGCACTTGAACCGCGTAAAGCTACATCGTTTATCAAAGTGCAAGATGCACCAATTTTATCAAATTTAGAGCATAGTGATTTCTATTTTTCAGAATTATTGCCGCTCGGAAAAACCGCTTTGAACTATGGAATGACCGGCGAAATGGTTAAAAATGCCACCGTTTTGCTTACTGCTTGCAATACCGAATGGCAAGCCTGGAATGGTCGTCCTGAACCAACTAAAACCGGAAGTGTTTTCCGAAGCGAGATGGAGAAAAAAGGGGTGGGAACAACTTTAATTACTTTTAATCAAGGAAAATCAGAGGTGATCATAGCTTCGTTTGACTTTAAAGACATGCCTATTGAATCGGAATCGCCTATTCGATTAATGTTAACCAATTTGGGAATACAATTTGATAATTCGATTTATGAAAATAAACGAGCTATTGACTTGAATGGCAACTTGATTAAGTTTAAGGAAGATGCTGATGGAATTAGCTTTTGGGTGTTTAGTCCAAGATCGCTAGTCGATTTATTGGCAGAACCAGATATGCCTAAGTTGAGTTTAGAAATTAAAGGGGCAACTAATTTCAATTTTATTCTTAATGGAGATAAAAGAGCGCCTCTGAAGGAGATTCCATTAGACAGAGGTTGGAATAAGTTTGTGATAAAATTTAGGGAAAATATTCCTGAAAACAAGCAAAAAATTAAAGCGATTTTTAAGTGTGATAATATGGAGTTTTTTAAACAAATAAACTCAATAAGTGAACGATAAATTAGCATCATTTCAACAATGTAAGTCGAAAATTCGGTTACTGGTGCTATTGCTGCAAAGCAATACTAACATTAAATTTTTTTAAAAAAATAAAAAAAATGAATAAATATTTCGCGATTTTACTACTAACAATTGCTTCGATTAGCACCTCTTTTTCACAAGAAGATTATACTAAATATATTGACCCAACAATTGGAAATGTTGCCCCTTTTTTAGTGCCAACCTATCCTACCATGCATTTGCCAAACCAAATGATGCGGATGTACCCCATTAAGAAAGATTATATTTCGGATCAAGTAGATGCGTTCCCATTTCAAGTAACCTCACATCGATCACCAGGAATTTTGCCTATGAAAATTGCTGTGGGTGTTGTAAATGATGCTTCTTGGAACAAAAAAATGACTATTGATCATGATTTGGAAATCATTCATCCTTGGTTTTATTCCACCTATTTAATTGATGATGACATAACCGTAAGTTTTACTCCTGGAGAAAAATGCGCTATTTATAAAATAGATTTTCCGAAAAATGTTCAAAAAAATTTACTGATAAAAGGATCTGAAAACAGGATCTTTTCTAAGGATAAAAATTGTTTTAATGTTACGGAAGTGGTCAGCAAAAAGAACGGAGGGACTAACCCGGTTACTAGTAGTATGTCTGTTTTTTTATATGGTGAAATAACCGATAGTACTAATAATCCCATAAATGAATTTGAGTTTATTAGTGATAAACAAAAAATCACTATTTCAGCCAATGCGAATGCACCATCAACAATCCTAATTAAATATGCTGTTTCTTATGTGAGTTTAGAGCAGGCTAAACTTAATTTTGAGAAGGAATTGCGAACGCAAAGTTTTGATGAATTGTCAAAATCAGGAAAAATAAAGTGGGAAAATGCTATTAATCAAATACAAGTAGAAGGTGGGACAGAAGCTCAAAAAAGAACCTTTTACACTTCCTTATACCGAACTTATGAGCGAATGGTTAACATTAATGAAGGAGGAAAGTATTATAGTGGTTATGATCAAAAAGTGCATACTTCAAATCGGCCTTTTTATGTAGATGATTGGATTTGGGACACCTATCGAGCGCAACATCCGCTGCGAACAATCCTAGATCCTGGCATGGAAGATGACATATTGAATTCCTATACATTAATGTACGAACAAAGTGGCTGGATGCCAACATTTCCTCAGGTTTTTGGCAACCATCTTTGCATGAATTCCTATCATTCCTCCGCTATTTTTATAGATGGATATCGAAAAGGGCTCAAGAATTATAATGTACAAAAAGCGTATGAAGGGATTAAGAAAAATTTAATTGCTGGCACTTTTATTCCTTGGAGACAAGGCAACCCTCGATTGCCTATTGATGACACATACCATAACAACGGCTATTTTCCATCACTAAAAATTGATGAAAAAGAAACAGAGCCCAATGTGGACAGCTTTGAGAAAAGACAACCGGTGGCAGTATCCTTAGGAATTACCTATGATTTTTGGGCCTTAGCCGAACTGTCAAAAGACCTCGGCAAAAAAAATGATTATGCTCTTTTTGCCCCAAAAGCCAAAAATTATAAAACCTTATGGCATCCTGAAAAACGCTTGTTTATGCCAAAAGACGCTAACGGCGATTGGGTAAAGATAGACCCAAAAAATGGAGGAGGAAAAGGGTTTAGAGAATATTATGACGAAAACAATGGCTGGACCTATGCCTGGGATGTGCAACATGACATCGTTGGATTGACGGAATTACTCGGAGGAAAAAAAGGGGCAGAAACGCGTTTGGATCAATTGTTTAGAGAGCCTCTTGATATGGGTAAGAGCGATTTCTACATAAATGGGTCTAATTCAACGGGACTTGTTGGGCAATTTTCTATGGGTAATGAACCTTCGTTTCACATCCCGTATTTGTACAACTATTTTGGAGCTCCTTGGAAAACTCAGAAACGTACTCGTTTTCTTTTAGATACATGGTTCAAAGATAATGTATTTGGGATTCCTGGAGACGAAGATGGGGGAGGTATGACTGCATTTGTGGTGTTTACCGCTATGGGTTTATATCCTGTAACTCCCGGTGAACCCTACTATAATATAACAAGTCCTTTATTTGAGAGAACAACCATTAATCTTAAAAATGGAAAAACTTTCGCAATTCTTGCTAAAGGAGCCAGTAAAACCAAAAAGTATATTCAAAAGGCTTTCCTGAATAATACTGAAATTGATGCTCCCTTTATAACCCACGCCCAAATAATGGCTGGTGGTGAATTAAGGCTTGAATTATCGGAACTCCCAAATAAAGAATGGGGGAAAAATGCTAAAATTCCTAATTAGAAATTGGAGTAAGTAATGTTATTGAAATAATGCCGTTTTTTTTTTCAATACAAGCTCTGTTATTAGTATGGGTTTGTCATTATAAAATAGGTTAACAACTATTTACATTTACTTAATAAAACATCTGAAATATAAAATTTTATGCTGAAACGAAACTTAATATTTGTCACTATATTTTTCTTAATGGCAAATTGCTTTGCTCAAAGTGAACTGCCGTTTAGAAATGTTAAACTTTCTAACGAAGAAAGAATAAATGATTTGCTGGGGAGGTTAACTATCGAAGAGAAAATCTCGTTACTGATTACCACAAGTAAAGGCATTGATCGCTTGGGTGTGGAGAAATATTACCACGGAAATGAAGCATTACATGGTGTGGTTCGTCCTGGCAGATTTACCGTTTTTCCGCAGGCTATAGCACTTGCAGCTACTTGGAATCCAAAACTAATTAAGGATGTGGCAACAGTCATTTCAGATGAAGCCAGGGCAAAATGGAATTTTTATAATCAAGGTAAAGAACAAAAAAGTTATTTCAGCGATGTATTAACATTTTGGTCGCCAACTGTAAATATGGCTCGAGATCCAAGATGGGGGAGAACGCCAGAAACCTATGGCGAAGACCCGCTTCTCACCAGTAGAATGGGCGTGGCATTTGTACAAGGTCTGCAAGGAGAAGACAAAAAATACCTAAAAGTTGTGGCTACACTAAAACATTTTGCTGCTAATAATGAAGATTATAACCGATTTTCGTGTAATGCAATTGTGTCAGAAAGAGCCTTAAGGGAGTACTACTTTAAAGGATTTGAGGCAGGTGTTAAAGAAGGAAAGGCACAGTCGATTATGAGTGCTTACAACGCCATTAACGGAGTACCTTCTACTGCAAATAAATGGTTGCTAAATGATGTTTTACGCAAGGAATGGGGGTTTAATGGCTATGTTGTTTGCGATTGCGGCGCCATTAACAGTTTAATTTGGGGGCATCATTTTGTTGATAGTAAAGTTACAGCAGCAAAAGCTGCAATCGAAGCAGGAGTTGATCTTGAGTGCGGAGACGATGTTTACAAAAATCATCTTTTGGCTGCTTATAAAGAAGGACTGGTGACAGAATCAGCTATCAATCAGGCTGCTTATAGGGTGCTTGATTCCCGTTTTAAATTAGGGATTTTTGACCCTATTGACAACAATCCATATACAAAAATAACAGCAGATGTAATCGGAAGCAGTAAACATCAATCTATTGCTTTGGAGGCTGCCCGAGAATCGATTGTTCTGCTAAAAAACGCAAATAATTTATTGCCGCTGAATAAGAATGTGAAGAAGAAAATTGCGGTACTTGGTCCAAACGCATCCAATATAGTTTTTGGAGATTATAGCGGCAAAGCAGTGATTAAACCAGTGTCTGTATTAGATGGTATAAAAGCCAAAGCTGGAAAGAATATTGAAATTAAGCATGTTAACTGGAAAAGCTCTTCCAAGGAATTTGTACTGATTGAACCTGAATTTCTAAGTAATGATAAATCTGCTGAAGAAGGCTTTTATGCAGAATATTTTGATAACATGGAACTTAAAGGAACACCGAAAACGAGAACTGACAAGATGGTAAATTATGAAGCAGTGAGCCAACCGCCAGACCCTGTTATTTCAGATGCACCAATGTCAATCAGGTGGACTGGTTACATTACTCCTGCTATATCAGGAACCTACAAAATAAAAATTACTTCATCAGATGGAAACAGGTTTTGGTTAGATAATAAATTAGTAGTAGATCAATGGCGTGATAGACCCGAAAAATCTGATTTGGTAGAATGCAAAATGGAAGCAGGTAAAAAGTATGCGGTGAAATTGGAGTATTTTGTAAACCGAGACGATGAAATCTGTCAATTGTTTTGGGAAACTCCTACTGTTGAAAATAATGATAAGTATGCAGAAGATTTAAAAGCAGCCAGAGAAAGTGACTATGTAATTGCTGTATTGGGTATTAATAAATTAACAGAAAGAGAGGGAATAGATAGGAAAACAATAGATCTGCCATTAGATCAAACCAATTATTTAAAAGAAATCTATAAAGAAAATAAAAATGTAATTGTGGTACTTATCGCGGGAAGTTCGATGGCTATTAATTGGATTGACGAAAATATTCCTGTAATAGTAGAAGGCTGGTATCCAGGTGAAAGTGGCGGTACAGCAATAGCTGATGTGTTATTTGGTGATTACAACCCCGGTGGCAGACTTCCATTTACTTTTTATAAATCTACAGACGATTTACCTGCATTTGATGATTATGATATTTACAAGGGACGAACCTACATGTATTTTGGTAGAAAGCCGCTTTATCCGTTTGGTTATGGATTAAGTTTTACTAATTTTAAATACAGTAGATTATCAATCTCAAACGGTGGTGAGAAAATAGTGATTACTGCCGATATTAAAAATACAGGAAAATTAAATGGTGACGAAGTAGTTCAACTCTATTGTACCGATGTAAAATCATCAGTCAAAAGACCCATCAAACAATTGGTTGATTTTACGCGAATCTCATTAAAGGCGGGCGAGACAAAAAGGATTTCACTTACCGTTACCAAAGACCAATTAAAATATTGGGATGTAACAACCAACCGCTTCGTTTTTGAGTCAGGTGAGTTTGCATTTACATTGGGCAGCTCATCTCAAAATGAAAGGTTTAAAAAAGTGATCGAGATAAAATAGATTATGGTATTTGATCTCTTTAGGTTTAATTCCTCGAAGCTCTGCTTCGAATTTTTACCGCAAATTCACAAATTATAAATAAAAATTCACGACCTGAGACCGAAGGTCGAATAGACGAAGTAATTTGTGGTGAATACCACTGGGGCTCTGCCCGAGGTAGTTTAACAAACAAAAAATATAAAAACAATTAATTAGATTAAATCTATGAATTCTAAAAATCATTTCTATTTATTAGTTACAGTACTTATTTTTTCGCTGATAAGTTGTAATACGGCATTTGTAGCCACAAATAAAATTCCAAAAAAGAAACCAAACATCTTGTTTATTATGACAGATGATCACGCATTGGCCGCCATTAGTGCTTACCAAGGTTTTTTGGCCAAAGTGGCTCCGACTCCAAATATAGATCGTATCGCTAGGGAAGGGGTACGTTTTAATAATATGATTTGTACCAATTCTATTTGTGGTCCCTCAAGAGCTTCCATTATTACAGGAAAATACAGTCATGTAAATGGTTTTTTTAAAAATGAAGGTGGCGGTGATTTTGATGGTTCACAACAAACTTTTCCGAAGTTACTTCAAAGTGCGGGTTATGAAACAGCCGTAATTGGTAAATGGCATCTAGGAACCGCGCCTACAGGTTTTGATTATTATAAAGTATTATTCAATAAAGAAGGTCAGGGTACTTATTTTGATCCCGTTTTTGAAGCAACAGGAAATAAAATTATTGAAGAAAAAGGAAAACATTCTACAGCGGTAATAAAGGAAGATGCTCTTAAATGGTTAAAAAACAGAGCAAAAAAGGATAGTCCATTTATGCTCATGTATCAGTTTAAAGCGCCGCATCGCCCATGGGAGCCCGGTCCTGGTTATGAAAAGTATCTAGAGGATGTTAGCATTCCGTATCCAACCACTTTTAATGATGATTATAAAGGAAGAGCCGCCGCAAAAGACGCATGGATGCGAATTGACGGCCACATGAACAGAAAGGATTTGAAAATTAAACCTCCTAAAGGACTATCAGAAGAACAACTGAATGCGTGGAATAGTTTTGGTAATAATGATGGCGAATTTTGGACGCCGGATTCTACCATGACAGACACCCAAAGGAAAGAGTGGAAATACCAGCACTATATAAAGGATTATTTACGTGTGGTAAAAGGTGTTGATGACGCTGTTGGCGATATGCTAAAGTATTTAGATGAAAGTGGTTTAGCCGAAAATACAATAGTGGTTTATACTTCTGACCAAGGTTTTTATTTAGGAGAACACGGATGGTTTGATAAAAGGTTTATGTATGAAGAATCCTTACACATGCCGCTTTTAGTGCGTTATCCTAACCATATTGCTGCCGGTACGGTGAGCAATGATTTGCTTTTAAATATAGATTTTGCTCCTACATTATTGAGTTTAGCAGGTATTGAAACTCCCAAAGACATACAAGGAAAGAGTTTTGTTCCAATTTTAGAAAACAAAAAGGTTAAACCTTTTAGAGATGCCGTTTATTATCACTATTACGAATATCCTTATTGGCATCATGTTCAGCCTCATTACGGAATAATAACGGAACGCTATAAATTAATACATTATTACTACGACATGGACAACTGGGAGTTATTCGACTTAAAAAAAGACCCTTTTGAAGTAAATAATATATATGACAATGCAGCAAACACAGTATTGATTTCAAATCTTAAAACGAGATTGGAAGAACTGAAAAAAGAAAACAAAATGGATTTATCAGATGAAGCCCTAAAAAAAATGACAAAGCTTAGTATAGATAGACGGTATAGAGTAGAACCGGCAAATTAATTTTTTTGAAAATGAATCACTTTATGGAGAGTATCTTCCGTAAATATTCAAAAAATAGCTGAGGTAGAAAGCAGTATGAAGTTGTTTCAAAATTTTAGCCGATAATCCAAAAAAACTATCTTAATTAAATTGAATATTTTGTTTAAAAATGGGGTTTTCCATATAAATCCGAAAACTGATGGAAAAGCCCAAAAAAACCTGCAAATTCATTAGAGAATAGATTGCAACAGGCTGCTAAATCAATAAAAAAACAGCTTTTTTTTTAATTGATTAATTTATTTTTTCATTAAAATATTCATTATTAATGAATAATTAATGAATTATTAATGTTCGCTAGCTTTATTTGTCTTTTTTTGTCAAAATTAAATCTTAAAACTTAGTTAATAAACTAAGCTTAAAAAAGATGGATTAATCAGTCTGGATCGCATTGCTGATTTTGGTTATTATGGATAAAGCTCAAATTAAAAAACAACATAATATATTTTTTTAAGGAGGTCACCCAAAGTCAAAACCAAAGTGCCCCATGAAAATAGATTAACAATTTGAAAAAACTGTTTAAAAACAAAAAAAGTCAAAAATAAATTTTAGGTACACCCTAAATAAAAAAATTGGGAAAAGTTCCCGATACCATTTAATAAATAAAACCTACTAACTATGAAAAAGAATTTCAATTCTTACAAAAAACCAAAATGACGAGGAATTCCTCTACACACGGTCTTTTGTTGCCTTTTTTGCCAATAGGGCCATGGCGTAAGGACCTTTAGCTGGAACGGAAGTTTCGCTAACAACTGGGCTACTCTAGTTGCTGTGTAAAAACAGGAACTGCCGGTAGGGATACTTATCCTGGGGAAACCTCAGGACAACAAATAAATGGTAATGGACTCTCAAGGGTCACTAATTTTTATTTGTATAATACATTTCAAATTAAATCTAATTAACTAAAAAATCGATTATGAAAAAAAATATCTTTCATATTTTATGCCTTCTATTTTTAGTGGGCAATTTGTATTCTCAACAGACAGTCTGGGTTGCTTCAGCCGCTGCAGGAACTGCTGATGGTTCAAGTCAAGCTAATGCTTTTGGTAGTTTGACTACTGCTTTAGTTCAAATAAATTCAGCAGGCGATGTTTTAAGGGTTGTGGGAACTGTTCCTGCTGGATCTCAGACTTTAACAACAACTAAAGCTTTCGCATACACCATAGAAGGTGATGCAGGAGGCTCTACTCTATCTGGTGTAACTGGTGCGACTAGAATGTTTCAAATCAACGCTGCTTCTAGTGGTCAAAACGTAACGTTTAAAAACATCACTTTTTCTGGGCAGAATTCTAGTCTAGCAGGAGGGGGAGCTGTATTGTATAGTAATCAGGCTGGTGTTACTATAAATTTTGAAAATTGTAGGTTTAATGGAAATACCATGACCAGTACTACACAAGGTGGTGGTGCACTTTGGATTCAAAGTTCTACTGTAACCATTACGGATTGCCTTTTTAAAGAAAACACAGCCGTACGCGATGGTGGTGCTATTTCATTCTTTGCTAGTGTTAATGCTACATTAACTAGGTGTACTTTTTATAAAAATAAAACAACAAGTACTACTGCTGCACAAGGTGGCGGTGCTTTGTTTGTTGCTGGTACTACTCCTGTTGTTAATGCGTACAATTGTACCTTTTTTCAAAATACTGTTGGAGCTGGAATTGCAGACCAATCTTTTGGAGCAGTAAGAACAAATACAGGAACTACAAAAATTTATAATTCCTTATTTTATGATAATAAAATGAGTAATAATGTTTCTGCCGCAGGTGACTGGGGTTCTGCGGCTAGTATAGGTTCAACTCTTACTAATTCACTTGCTCAATATACGAATCCTAATGTGACTAAAACCAGTTCAACTGTAAGTGCTACTATTGCACTTGGCTCGTCTGGCTTAACTTATGACGATACTAGTGGTAAAGTTAGATTTAGGCTTGCAGCTGCTGGAGATGCTACTCCTATAGCTTTTGGATCTGATGGTAAAGATGTTGGTGCCTGGGATTGCGGTACTCGTGTAGCTCCAACTTTTACGCAAGTGGATCCCATTTGTTCCGGAGCAACTTTATCGGCTTTGCCATTAACCTCTAACAATGGTATTAGTGGAACTTGGTCGCCAGCTTTGAATAATACGGCAACTACCGAGTACACCTTTACGCCAGCCGTAGGTCAGTGTGCTTCTTCAACAGCTACAATGACCATTACGGTAAATTCAGGTGAAACTCCAACTTTTGCGCAAGTGGATGCCATTTGTTCAGGAGCAAGTTTATCGGCTTTGCCAACAACCTCTACAAATACAACTGGTATTACAGGAACTTGGTCGCCAGCATTAAATAATACGGCAACTACCGTCTACACTTTTACACCAACTGCTGGCATATGTGCTTCAACAGCTACAATGACCATTACAGTTAATCCATTAACAACAGATGGAAGTGTAACAGTAGCAGAACCAACTGGTTCTTATACTTGGGCACTCAATAGCCAAACGTATACTGCTACTGGAACCTACACTTATGTTACTGGCTGTAATACCGCCACCTTGAATCTTACGACTAATGTGTCCTCTAGTGAACCAACAATTACTAGTTTGACTAGTGATGGAACAGCTGCTATCACAGAAGGTTGTGCAGGTACTACTTTAGTCATTACAGGAACTAACTTTGTAGGAGTTACAACAGTAACCATTAATGGTGTTGCTCTTTCCAGCTCCAGCTATGTCGTTAATAGTGCAACTCAAATAACAGCTACTCTTCCTGCTGGGGCAATTGCCTCTGGAGCAGTAGTAGTTACGACTAGTTTGGGAGGAGCTTCAACAGCTGGTGGGAATTTTGCGGTAAATGCAAATGTAACTCCAAGTTTTACAGCTGTTTCTGCCATTTGTTCAGGAGGAAGTTTATCGGCTTTGGCAACAACTTCTGATAATAGTATTACAGGAACTTGGTCGCCAGCATTAAATAATGCAGCTACCACGGCCTATACCTTTACACCAACTGCAGGTCAGTGTGCTACAACAGCTGCAATGACCATTACGGTAAATTCAAATGTAACACCAAATTTTACTGCTGTTGCTGCCATTTGTTCAGGAGCAAGTTTATCGGCTTTGCCAACAACTTCTAACAATAGTGTTACAGGAACTTGGTCGCCAGCAATAAATAATACGGCAACTACCGAGTACACTTTTACACCTACTGAAGGTCTGTGTGCTACAACAGCTACAATGACCATTACAGTAAATGCTTGTCCTGATACCTTTACCTGGAACGGAAGTTCCTCTAGCGACTGGGCAACTGCTGCTAACTGGACAAAAACAGGAACTGGTCCTGATGGTTTTCCTGGGCAAACTCCATCGCGAGGTATTGATAATGTTGTAATCAGCAATGGGGGTACTCCTGTTGTAGCTAGCGGTACTTACGTAATTTACAGCCTTGCTATCAATAATACTACTGGTGGTAACACAGGTTCTATCTTAACCATCGATTCTGGGGCAACTCTTACGGTAAACAATACCAGTGCTACTGCTGCAGCTGTTGCTATCACCTTAAAAGGAGGTAGTATTGTGAATAACGGAATACTGAATGCTACTGCTACTAATGCTGGTGCCTCTTTTGGTATCGCTTGTTTAGTTCCTTCTGTGGCACCTAGTAGTGCTGCAGAATATGGGTATTCAGGTTCTGGTGCTTTAAACATTAGCACTACTTTAGGGAATGCCTCAAGTGGAGGTATTCAATTTAATGGTACTACAGCGAACACTACCTATAAAATGCTTTTTAATGGTACCACTACTTTTAGCCTTAACAACACGGCTTTAGCCGTTTATGCACTTCGAGTAGTCGATGGGGCTAAAAACCCTATAATTATCGGTGGTGCTGGATTTACGCTAGGAACTGTAGGTGCACCTGTTAATAATGGATTATTAATAATGGGGAATAATGGAAACAGTGTTACTGTAGATACAGGAACGACATTGACATTAAATAGCGCTGCTACTAATACTGCTATGGGGATTAATATTCTTCAAACTAATGCTGCGTCTGCTGATGTTAATTTTACTAATAAAGGAACTATTTCCATTTTGGGTGCTTCATCAAGTTCTGTTATTAATTTAAGTGTTAACAACTCAGGCAATACTTTACCTGCTATAAACAAGATAAACTTTGAAAATCAGGGTACGGTAAATGTAGATGTTGCCATTGGATCGTCTTCTAATAATGCTGCGCTTCGAGTGCCAGCTACTTCTGGTCAGGGTCTTGTCATTATAACAAATACTGGCACAGGTGTATTGAACTTGAAAAATTCGCAACCATTTACCTCAGTTACGGGCTGTCCGATACGTATTTTTGCGGCTGCAGGTACTCCTGCTGTGACTATTAATAATGCTGGTGCGTTAACTTTCACAGGGCAAAGTATTAATTTTGGTGGTCTAGCTAGTAGATCTTCCATCAATAACACAGGAACTATAGTTTCAAGTTCTGAATTCCAAGCTTTTGCTGTTACAAATGGTACTGCTGGGACAATTACTTTTGACTATAATACTCCTGCTACAAGTAGATCAGTTCAATTTACCGTAGGTTTGACAGTAGCCGCAGCTGCGGGCGCTACTTACACGGATGCTAACTCAAATGTTTATACCGTAGTTTTTGCCAAAGTAAATGGAACTGGTACAGGATTAACAGGTGGTTTTGCATTAACTGGAACTACTCCTGCAACAGGAACTCTTACTAAAACATCTGGTACGGGCGATGCATCTATTGCATATAGTGCAATTACTTTATATGCAGCATCTCCATTATCTGCAAGTAATGGTACTTTTACAAACAATGGTACTGTTAATACAGGAACGGCTACAAATTTAAATACTTTTTCGGCCTTAACAACTTCTGCAACTAGTGTGATTACCCCTGGTGGTACTGGAGTAGGAAATACAGATATTGCGAATGCTTCAACGGTGGCAATTAACGGTACATTGAAATTGGATATTCAAAGTATTGTATCAAGTACAGCTTTTGACCAAATTACCAACAGCGCTACTGGTGGAGGATTTGATATTACCAATGCAACATTAGACTTAACAGGTATATTTACGCCACTTGGAAATAGAATCATTAGTATACTAACTACCAATGCTACGGGAACACTTACAGGAAACTTTGCTAGTGTTATAGGTTTAGAATCAAACCCAAGGTGGTCGGTAAATTATATCACTGGTACGAATGGAAAAGTACAATTAATTTATGTTGCTGAACCTAAAGTGACTAGTTTGACTAGCGATGGAACAATTGCAATCACAGAAGCGTGTGGAGGTTCTACTTTAGTCATTAAAGGAACTGACTTATCAGGAGCCACAGCAGTAACCGTTAACGGTGTTGCTGTTGCCAGTTTCGTAGTTACTAATAGTACTACCATTACGGCTATTCTATCTGCTGGACCTATTGCCGCTGGAAATATAGTGGTAACGACTCCTGTAGGAACAGGAACGTCTGCGGGGAATTTTGCAGTAATTGGAGCGCCAACTTTTACTCCAGTATCCGCCATTTGTTATCAAGCAAATTTATCGGCTTTGCCAGAAACCTCTACTAATGGTTTTACAGGAACTTGGTTGCCAGCTTTGGATAATACGGCTACTACAGAATATACCTTTACTCCAGATGCAGGTCAGTGTGCTTTAACTGCTACAATGACTATTGTGGTAAGCGCATTGCCAGAGCTTCCATCAGTAGCGTGCAATCAAAATGTAGTTTGGAATCCAGCTACTTGTCAATACGATATTACAACAATATCAGCACTTAACGCAGGAACTGACGCAACACTTACGGTTTGTGCAGGAGAAACTCCAAGCGAATCTGATTTATTTACAGCCCTAACAGGTGAGGATGCAGGTGGATCTTGGTCTAATGTAGGTTTAGTGCACACTTATACGGTAGTTGCAACAGCTCCTTGTACAGGAACCGACACGGCTACTGTAACAGTAACCGAACAAGCGGCACCTAACGCAGGAACTGACGCAACACTTACGGTTTGTGCAGGAACAACGCCAAGCGAATCTCAATTATTTGCGGCTCTAACAGCTGCGGATGCTGGAGGAACTTGGACTAATGAAGGTTTAGTACATACTTATACGGTAGTTGCTACAGCTCCTTGTACAGGAACTGATACCGCTACGGTAACAGTTACTGAGCAAGTTGTTCCTAATGCAGGAACTAACGGAACGCTAAGTTTAAGTGCTTCCCCTTCTGATGAGGCTTTATTTGCAGCCTTAACAGGCGCAGATGCAGGTGGATCTTGGTCTCGTCCTGTTTCAGGTTATGTAGGAGTATATACGTATACCGTAAATGCTACCGCTCCTTGTACAGGAAGCGATACTTCAACTGTAACGGTAACAGCCGCCACTTTACTTCCAGCAGCTGGTACAACATACAATTTATGTGCTGGCGCAAAAATTTCTA
>CAMDGJ010000028.1 GCA_945897545.1 Flavobacterium psychrophilum | reverse complement strand
TGCAATTCGATAGCAATCTGCCACTCTGGAATGTTTCTATATTTTGTTTTTTCGTAAGTAGAAAACCCTCTGTGAATCACTCCTAAATTTTTGATTCCAGCAGCATACAAACGCTCTACACCTCCTAACCACAAAGCCATATCTGGATTTACTGGGTTTTTGATCAAAACGATTTTATCAGTTCCTTTCAAAGTATCGGCAATTTCTTGAACCGCAAACGGATTTGCAGTAGTACGAGCGCCAACCCATAAAACATCGATATCATTTTCTAAAGCCAATTTACAGTGAGCAGCAGTGGCAACCTCAGTTCCCATTAGCAAACCTGTTTCTGCTTTTGCTTTTTTCAACCATTTCAAACCAATTTCTCCAACTCCTTCAAATCCTCCCGGACGCGTTCTTGGTTTCCAGATTCCAGCTCTAAAAACGCTTACATCTGAATCTTTCAGAGCATGAGCAATTTTCAATACTTGTTCTTCTGTTTCAGCACTACATGGTCCTGCTATCACAAATGGATGAGTCAAATTGAATTCGTTCAACCAATTTCTCATTTCTTTCTTGTTTTCCATCTTTTCTAAATTTTATTTTTTTGTTTTATTATGTGTTGTTCTTTTTATTGAAATTGCTATTGCTCTAATTGCAATTGACTATTTTTTTACATTCATTCCGTTTAATATTTCCGTAATTTTATTCACACTTTGCATTTCGTCGTAAATTGCATCATAATCTTCATTCTCTAATAACTTTTTGAAATTGGATAAATTGGAAATGTATTCTTCCAATGTTTTTACAACTTGTTTTCTGTTTTGTTTGAAAATCGGTGTCCACATAGCCGGAGAACTTTTGGCCAAACGAACGGTGCTTTCAAAACCAGAACCCGCCATATCAAAAATGTCTTGTTCGTCTTTCTCTTTATTTATAACCGTTTTCCCTAACATGAAGGCGCTAATATGCGACAAATGCGACACATACGCAATATGTTTATCGTGCGATTTTGGATCCATATAACGGATTCTCATTCCCATACTTTTAAATAAATCCAATGCTTTTTCCTGTAATTTGAAAGTTGTTTTCTCCACCTCGCAAATAATATTTGTCTTGCCTTGAAACAATCCTTTAACTGCCGCCGAAGGTCCCGAAAACTCTGTTCCTGCGATAGGATGTGCTGCAATAAAATTTCTTCTTTTAGGATGATTGGCTACTGCTTCACAAACTGGAATTTTGGTAGAACCCACATCAAAAACGATTGTGTTTTCTCCGATTGCATCCAAAACTTTTGGCAAAACTGCCAAAGCGACATCGACAGGAACTGAAACGATTACAAAATCGGCTTCCGTCAAATCTTCGAAAGTCGCCGCTTTTTCTATAACTCCAAGAGTAATGGCTTCCGCCAAATGACTTTCGTTAGTGTCAATTCCATATATAGTAGCTTCTGGATATAGCGATTTGATGTCCAAAACCATCGAACCACCTATTAATCCTATTCCTATTACGTGTACTTTCATCATTTTGTTTTTATAGCTGCAAGTTTTTGAAAACCATGTTAGAAAATCTGAAATCTAAAATCGCTATTCTTCAATCTAAAATCTATCAATTGCTTCTTGTATTTTTTCCTCTTTTACACAAAGTGCAAATCGGATGTAGCCTTCTCCATTACTACCAAAAATTGTTCCCGGTGTTATAAAAATTGATTTTTCGTACAATATGTTATCAATAAACTTTTCTGCCGATGTGATTCCGTCAGGTAATTTTGCCCAAACAAATAATCCAACACCTGTTGCATATACTTTACAACCTAACTTCTCCGCCAGTTGCTCCGTTAAAACCCTTCTTTTTTGGTAAACAGTATTCATCGAATCGAACCAGGATTTGTCGCTTTTCAAAGCTTCAATCGCTCCTTTTTGAATTCCGAAGAACATTCCGCTGTCCATATTGCTTTTTACTTTCAAAACTGCATCGATGCAAGCTGCATTTCCTAAAACCATTCCCACTCGCCATCCTGCCATATTGAATGTTTTGGACAAAGAATTTAGTTCCAATGCTACTTCTTTTGCGCCTTCAACTTGCAACAAACTCATTGGATTATCATTCAAAACAAAACTGTATGGATTATCATTTATCAAAATGATATTATGCCTTTTGGCGAAAGCAACTAATTTCTCGAACAAACCCAAACTTCCTCTTGCTCCTGTTGGCATATGCGGATAACCCATCCACATAATTTTAACTTTGGATAAATCTAATTTTTCTAAAGCTTCAAAATCAGGTTCCCAATTATTTTTCTGAATTAAATCATAAAAAACAGGAACTGCTCCTACTAAATTCGTCACCGAAGAATAGGTTGGATATCCTGGATTTGGAATCAAAACCTGGTCTCCTTCATTCAAAAACGCCAGTGAAATATGCATAATTCCTTCTTTGGAACCCATCAAAGGCAAAATTTCAGTGTTCGGATTCAAGACAACTCCATAATTGTTCTGATAAAAATCAGCCATTCCGCTTCTCAATTCTGGCAATCCCTGGTAACTTTGATATTGATGTGCATTTTCTTCTTGCATCGCAAGTGTAACAGCATCGATTACCGCTTGTGAAGGACGCAAATCAGGACTTCCTATTCCCATATTGATAATAGGTTTTCCTTCAGAAGCCAATTGTCTAACTTCCCTCAGTTTTGACGAAAAATAATATTCTTCAACTATATCTAAACGTTTTGCTGTTTTTATCATTACATTCTTATTACAGACGCGATAAATCGCGTCTCTACGGTTTTGTATTTTTATATTCCCCCAATACTTTGAAGTATTCTGCCATAATTTCCATTAATGATTTTGCTTTAGCGTAATCTTCGTATTTTTCGAAAGTAACGTCCACAAAAAACGAATATTTCCAGGGTGTTTCTATTTTTGGCAAGGATTGAATCTTGGTTAAATTCAACTTGCAATCACTCATTACATTCAAAACTGCCGCCAAACTTCCTCTTTTGTGATCCAATTCGAATTTGATTGAAGCTCTGTTAATTTCGGCTGTAGGTACAAATGAATTCTCCTTTTTGATAATAACAAATCGTGTCATATTGTTATTAATGGTTTGTATTTCGGGTGCCAAAATTTCTAAACCATACATATCAGCTGCTGTTTTACTAGCTATCGCAGCTATGCCTGAAAGTTGCTTTTTCTGAATTCTTCGTGCCGTTTCGGCGGTGTCTTTGTCTTCGACTAATTTTATTTTAGGATACTTTTTTAAGAAATCCATACATTGCAGCAAAGCCATTGGATGCGAATGTACCTCGAGAATATCTTTAATATTCTGACCTTTCAAAGCCATTAAATTTTGATGAATATCTAGATAATGTTCGCCAATAATATGCAAATTATTTTTGTCAATCAAAGCATAATTCGGAATAATGGGCCCTGCTATTGAATTCTCAATCGCCATCACCGCTTGATCTGATTTTCCAGACAACAAGCTATCAATCAACTTATCAAATGATAAACATTCGTCAACTTCTACATCATCGTCAAAATATTCTTGTGCCACCTGATGATGGAAAGAACCTTTTATACCTTGTATTGCAATTATTGCTTTCATTTATATTCAAAAAAAAAATCCTGATTTTCATCAGGATTGTATATTAGTTTTATTTGTTTCTTACACTTTCAAATAACCATAAACAATCCTTACTTCCTATAGAAGAAATAATAAGTATTGCTAAAATAAAAACGGTTATTAGACATTTTGTTTTTGATTTTTGTTAAAAATTCTTTGCGAATGTATAAATTATTTTCTGCTAACCAAAAAAAAAAAAGAGATTTTATTGAACAAAAAAAGAATTCTCGGCAAAATAGGCCATTCGTTATAAATAATTAAAAATATAAGTCTAAAAATTACAATTAAGTAACCTCTCCCGAACGGCTTTCAATTTTTAAACGTTCTACGAACTCTTTTTAACCATTGGAGATTAAAAAACAATAAATCAATTAATTTTCTGTTTACTTTTGCTATAAATAAAAACTAATGTCAATAGAAGTAAATAACATCTCGAAAAGTTATGGGGCCCAAAAAGCGTTGGACAACATTTCGTTTTCTGTCAACAAAGGGGAAATCGTAGGTTTTTTGGGTCCAAATGGTGCCGGAAAATCGACTCTAATGAAAATATTGACGACCTACATTGCATCCGATGAAGGTTCAGCTGCCGTAAATGGCTTTGATGTCAACACCCAAGCTAAAGCGGTCCAACAATCTATTGGCTATTTACCGGAACACAATCCTTTATATTTGGATTTATACGTTCGGGAATATTTGGCTTTTAATGCTGATGTCTATAAAGTAGCCAAATCCCGCATTGAAGACGTAATTCAACTCACTGGTTTATCAACTGAAAGTCACAAGAAAATAGGGCAATTGTCTAAAGGCTTTCGCCAAAGAGTGGGTCTTGCCAATGCACTGCTGCACAATCCAGATGTTTTGATTCTCGACGAACCCACAACAGGCTTAGATCCAAACCAATTAGTCGAAATTAGAAACGTGATTAAAAATGTGGGCAAGGACAAAACTGTTTTTCTTTCGACGCATATTATGCAAGAAGTAGAAGCGATTTGCGACCGCGTAATTATCATTGATAAAGGGAGAATTGTAGCCGATAAAAAATTAGACACTTTAATTGCTACAGACAAGGAACAAATTATCGAAGTGGAGTTTGACTATAAAATCGAAGAACAATTGATTGCCAAAATCGAGAATCTAGCTTCCTACAAGAACACTCACGATATGATTTGGGAATTGACTTTCAATGCCGACAAAGATATGCGTCCTGCAGTTTTTGATTTTGCCAATGCTAATGGTTTGAAAACCTTACAATTGAACCAAAAGAATAAAAATCTAGAAGCTGTTTTTAGGGAGATTACAAAATAGTAATCAGTGATCAGTTTTTTAGTGTTCAGTTAAATATAAAAGCATCGTTTAAATTATTTGAAACGAGATTTTTTTTATTTAAGATCTTTCGCACAACGAAAACCAAGATGATTGGTTCCGGTTTTATAATCCCCTTTACCTCTAGTTCCTACCACGTATCGTGTACAATATTGATCCGTACATAAAAATGAGCCACCTCTATGCACCTTTTTAGCAACTCCAGGTTCGGAGGGATCATTACTTGTTGACGGTCCCGTTGGATTAACTGCGGTTCCCGTCTGTTTTAATTCACGGTAATAGGAATCATTGTACCAATCTTCACACCATTCCCATACATTTCCAGCTACATCATACAATCCATAAGCGTTTGGCGCAAATTTTCCTATCGGAGAAATTCCCTTAAATCCGTCCTCGTGGGTGTCTAAATTGGGGAAATTTCCTTGAAAGGTATTGGCCATAAATTTTTTGTCCACCTTGAATTGATTTCCCCAAGCATATAAATTACCTGTTTTTCCGCCACGAGCAGCAAATTCCCATTCAGCTTCTGTGGGCAGTCGTTTGCCTGACCATTTTGCGTAAGCAACAGCATCTTCCCAAGCAATGTGAACCACAGGAAAATTTTCTTTTCCTTTCAAATCACTACCAGGACCAAATGGCGCTTTCCAATTAGCTTGAGGAATGTAACTCCACCATAATAAAAAATTACCCAAAGGTACTGCTCCTTTTGGCGGATTAAACACAACCGATCCTGCAACCAACATATCTGGAGTTGCACCAGGAAACTCTTCTTGGGTAGGTATTTTTTCCGATACCGTTTTGTATCCTGTGGCTTTAACAAATTTCGCGAATTCCGCATTTGTAACTTCGTGGGAGTCCATTAAAAAAGCATTCAATTTCACTCTATGAATCTGCTGAGAATCGGATGAAGCACCTTTGCTGCATTCTGCCAATGCATCTGAATTTGGTGAACCCATGCTAAATTCCCCACCCGGAATAAAGACCATTCCTGCGGGTATCACTTTTGGTGCGGCAACTTTATTTTCAACGGTAAGCTCAAATGAATCTCCTCCGGCTTTTAGGTAGTTTTCCGCATCTTGCGCTGACATTCCGTTAGTGCACGAAATGGCGCCTTTGGTTTTTAAATCGGCGAAACTAGAATCCGAATTTTGAATTTCTTTACTTTTTTGTTGGCATCCAAAAACACAAAGCAAGGAAATTAAGAAAATGAAGTATTTACTATTAGATACCATTGTCTATTTTTTTCAAAAATACAAAAAGTAATTTACTTGCTTAAAATATTTTCAAACTCCGAAGCTATAGTTTTCCTATCTACCTTTTACACGCTGAATTAAAATAAAAAAACCTAACCCATATTAGAATTGGTTAGGTTTGAACTGCAGAATAATTTAGTTCTATTTTGATTGCTTCGTCCTGGCAACGCCTTTAAAAAACTTTGCTCGCTATTTGCCTGATATTTTCGGATTTGCCCATAGAATAATAATGCAAAACGGGAACGCCGGCAGCTTTTAATTCTAATGATTGCTGAATTGCCCATTCGATTCCAACTTGTCGGATATCGGCTGGAGATTTACAATTTTCGACTGCATTAATTAAATCTTCAGGTAAGTCGATTCGGAAAATTTGTGGTAAAATTTGCAAATGTCTTTGCACCGCAATTGGTTTTATTCCTGGAATAATTGGAACTGTAATTCCCATTTCTCGGGCTTTGGCAACAAATTCGAAAAATTTTGCATTGTCAAAAAACATTTGAGTCACTACATAATCGGCGCCAGCATCTACTTTTTCCTTCAATCTTTTTAAATCAGAAAGTAGTGAAGGTGATTCTAAATGTTTCTCCGGATAACCCGAAACACCAATACAAAAATCAGCTTTATTGTCAATATGCATTAGGTCGTGCAAATACTTACCTTGATTCAATTGGTTGATTTGCTTAACCAAATCGACAGCATAATTATTACCACCTACTTTTGGCACAAAAGATTGCTCATCTTTCATGGCATCACCACGTAAAGCCATTACATTATTGATTCCCAAATAATGACAATCTACAAGTAAATACTCTGTTTCTTCTTTGGTAAAACCTCCACAAAGCACATGTGGAACGGTATCAACAGAATATTTATGCTTAATGGAAGCACAAATTCCTAATGTCCCGGGACGCATTCTGGTCAATTTCTTATCCAATAATCCGTTGCCTTTATCCACATAAATGTATTCTTCGCGTGAAGTTGTCACGTCTATAAAAGGCGGTTTGAACTCCATCAACGGATCAATATTATCGTATAATTCCTGAATACTTTTCCCTTTTTGCGGCGGGATAATTTCGAAAGAGAATAATGTTTCTCCTTTTGCTTCTTCAATATGTTGTGTTACTTTCATAGCCCCCTAACCCCCGAAGGGGGAATTACAGTCGTGCCTAAAATGTGGCTTAACTTGGTTAATAATTATATGATTTTTCAAGATTTTTATTATATTATATTAATAAAAAGTTGCCAATCCTAACTCCCATTTTTATTTACAAAGCTTGGAGTTCCCCCTTCGGGGGTTAGGGGGCTTTAATCTGCGATATTCGGACCCAACCATTTCGTGGCTTTATCAGTCGAAATACTTCTTCTTTTTGCGTAATCAATAACTTGGTCTTCTTTTATTTTTCCGAGGCCAAAATATTTACTTTCCGGATTTCCTAAATAATACCCTGAGACAGATGAAGCAGGCCACATTGCCATACTTTCGGTCAAGGTTACTCCTATTGCTGCCTCTACATTCAGCAATTTCCAGATTGTTGGTTTTTCAAGATGGTCAGGACAAGCGGGATATCCTGGAGCGGGACGAATGCCTTTGTACTCCTCTGCAATCATTGCCTCGGCGCTTATATTTTCATCGGAAGCGTAGCCCCAAATTTCTTTACGGATTTTTTCGTGCAAATATTCGGCGAATGCTTCTGCAAATCGGTCTGCCAATGCTTTGACCATAATGGAATTGTAATCGTCTAAATCCTTTTCAAATTCAGCTGCCCATTCATCAACTCCGAAACCTGTGGTCACGCAAAATGCTCCCATATAATCGACTTTTCCACTGTCTTTTGGTGCAATAAAATCAGCTAATGCAATATTTGGAGCTCCTTTAGTTTTTTGAGCTTGCTGACGAAGTGTTAGAAAGAGCCCCCTAACCCCCGAAGGGGGAACTTGCACCTTTGTCGATAATTCCTTGCCAATGCTTTCGATTGTATCAAATAAATTATTCAAAACTTGCCTATTTGTATATCTCACAACTTTGAAACCCTTCGATCCTAACCAAATAGTCCTCTCTTTATCGTGTTCAATTTGTTCTGTCAAGTTATGAATAGCACCATCAACTTCAATAACCAACATTTTTTCTAAACATACAAAATCAACAATATATTCGCCTATTATATGTTGTCTTCTAAATTTAAAGCCTTCGATCCCTTTTTTTGACAAAACATTCCATAGCATTTTTTCAGCCTCTGTTGGTTTGTTTCTCATTTCTTTAGCCCGTTCTTTTAAAACATCATACAAAATTGGATTTGCTGTTTCCCAAGTCTGTTTATTTACCATCGAGCTAGCTCCCCCTTCGGGGGCGGGGGGGGCTTCGTATATTTCAATATCGTCATCATTGATTGTATTGGCTGGAAAAATTCCGTAGATCCCTTTAGCTTGTATTTTCTTTTCTTTTAAAATCACTTTCAGCATTGCTTGAGCATCAGCAAAAACAGAAGTCGCTTCTTCACCAACAACTTCATCGGTAAGAATCGCAGGATATTTACCAAACAATTCCCAAGTCCTGAAAAATGGCGTCCAATCAATATACGGAACCAACACATCTAAATCAACTTCGATTACTTGCTGTCCAAGTACCCTAGGTTTTACAGGTTCAAAATGCCTCCAATCCAATTGCAATTTATTTTTACGCGCTTGCTCAATCGTTACGAAATTTTTATCACGCGAACGATTCAAAAAGGTTTCTCTAAAGGCATCATATTCCGCTCGAATACCACTGGTATATGCTATTTTATCCTTGTTTAATAAACTTCCAGCCACCGTTACCGCTCTCGAAGCATCGTTAACATGAATTACAGTTTCTCTATATTGCGGCGCGATTTTCACGGCTGTATGCGCGCGCGAAGTAGTTGCACCGCCTATCATTATCGGAATTTTCATTCCTCGCTTATCTAATTCTTTGGCGAGATAAACCATTTCGTCCAATGACGGCGTGATTAATCCGCTCAAGCCAATAATATCTACGTTATGTTCAATCGCTGCAGCAATAATTTTTTCGGGAGGCACCATCACGCCCAAATCTATAATCTCATAATTATTACACGCAAGCACTACTGAAACAATATTTTTACCAATATCGTGAACATCTCCCTTGACAGTTGCCATCAAAATTTTTCCATTGCCTTGCTTATCGCCAACTTGTTTTGAGGCTTCGATATATGGAAGTAAGTATGCTACGGCTTTTTTCATTACTCGTGCTGATTTAACTACTTGTGGCAAAAACATTTTTCCTGAACCGAATAAATCCCCTACTACATTCATTCCAGTCATCAGGTTGATTTCAATCACTTCGATTGGTTTTGTAGCTTCAAGTCTCGCCTCTTCAACATCAATTTCTATAAATTCATCGACTCCTTTTACTAAGGAATGCGTGATTCTTTCTTGAATCGTTCCAGAGCGCCATTCCTGAATCGCTTTCTCATTGTTTTTAACATCGCCCTTTACATTTTCGGCAAAATCCAACAAGCGTTCTGTAGCATCATCACGTCTGTCCAAAATAACATCTTCAACGTGCTCTAATAAATCTTTTGGAATTTCATCGTAAATAGAAAGCATTTCCGGGTTTACGATTCCCATCGTCATTCCGTTTTGAATCGCGTGATACAAGAATACCGAGTGCATCGCTTCTCGAACGGTATCATTTCCTCTAAACGAAAACGAAACATTACTCACACCGCCGCTTATGTGTGCGTGTGGCAAATTCTCCCGAATCCATTTGGTTCCTCTAAAGAAGTCCAAAGCATTCAATCGGTGTTCCTCCAGTCCTGTTGCAACAGGAAATACATTCAAATCGAAAATAATATCTTGCGGAGCAAAGTTTACCTTGTTGACTAAAATATCATACGACCGTTTGGAAATTTCGATTCGACGTTCGTAACTATCGGCTTGTCCCACCTCATCAAAAGCCATCACAATTACTGCTGCACCGTAACGCTTGATCAATTTGGCGTGATGGATAAAAGCTTCTTCTCCTTCTTTCAACGAAATGGAGTTCACAATACATTTTCCTTGCACTACCTTCAAACCCGCTTCAATGATGTCCCACTTTGAGCTATCAATCATAATAGGCACTCGCGAAATATCTGGTTCAGCAGCGATTAAATTCAAAAATTTGGTCATTGCATATTCGCCATCAAGCATTCCTTCATCCATATTGATATCGATGATTTGTGCGCCACCTTCTACCTGCTCTTTGGCGATGCTCAATGCTTCGTCGTATTTCTCTTCCTTGATTAATCGAAGAAATTTTCTAGAACCGGTCACGTTTGTACGTTCCCCAATGTTAACAAATACGCTATCAGGAGTAATGATTAATGGTTCTAATCCTGATAATACAAGGTTTCTTCTCTTTTCTGCTTCTACCATTTATTTTATTTTTAATCCTGCACCGTTTTAGAAACAGTGAAGGTTTATGCTTTTTATTTCTTATTGTTTTGGGCGTGACCCAAGGGTCGGGCTATTCGTTTCAAGTCCTCGTCCAACTCCGTTAACACTCCATTGGTCTGTGGGCTTTTCACTACTATCCCTCACGCGGATGTTGTGCAATTCAACACAATTATTATTTTAATGAAACGATTCCGTTTTTATAATTCACAACGGAATAAATTCCGTTGCTACAAAATGTGTCGTTCCTACGGAACTCTTATATTGCTAGCGCGAGCGTCCCGCTCGTGCCCATTCTAAATTGCCATTTTTACTTGATTTTGCTCGTGGTCACGAGCGGGTATAATATTGCAAGTATTCATTCTTTAATCATTTTATTAGTCAATTAAACTAAAGTTATATTTTTATTACATTGTAGCTTCCGAAACCCGCGGTTTATAATCCTTCGCAATATCGGCAATCAACTTGATGTGTTCAGGGGTTGTTCCGCAACAACCACCTATTATGTTTACTAAATTATCATCTAAATATTCTTTGATGAAAGCTTGCATTTGCTCTGGCGTTTCGTCGTATTCGCCAAAGGCGTTGGGTAATCCAGCATTAGGATGCGCTGAAACGTTGAATGAGGTGTTTTGTGACAAGGTTTGCAAATATGGTTTTAACAAATCGGCACCAAGGGCACAATTAAAACCTACACTCAACAACGGAATATGCGAAACCGAAACCAAGAAAGCCTCTACGGTTTGTCCCGAAAGTGTTCTTCCTGAAGCATCGGTGATGGTTCCTGAAACCATAATTGGAATATCAATATTGCGTTCTTCTTTCACTTCTTCGATGGCGAAAAGTGCTGCTTTGGCATTTAAGGTGTCAAAAATAGTTTCTACCAAAAGCAAATCTACGCCACCATCCATTAAAGCTTCGATTTGTTGTTTGTAAGCAATGCGCAAATCGTCGAAAGTTACGGCTCTGTAACCAGGATCGTTCACGTCTGGCGACATACTGGCTGTTCTGTTTGTGGGCCCAATAGAACCGGCAACAAAACGAGGTTTGTCTGGGTTTTTGGCTGTGAATTCATCAGCTACTTCACGAGCAATTTTTGCTGATTCGTAGTTGAGTTGGTAAACGTATTCTTCGAGGTGATAATCCGCCATTCCTATTGTGGTTCCTGAGAACGTATTGGTTTCCACGATATCGGCTCCGGCTTCGAAATAGGCGGCGTGCACTTCTTTAATCGCTTTTGGTTGGGTAATAGACAATAAATCATTGTTCCCTTTGAGCGAATGCGGAAAGTCTTTGAACTGTTCTCCTCGAAAATCTTCTTCGGAAAAATTATAGCGCTGCAACATCGTTCCCATCGCTCCATCGAGTACGAGAATTCGGTTTTTAATTGCTTCTTGAATTTTTGACATTTTGTATTTTTAAATTATAAACGTTCATCGCAATTCTGACTAGCCCTGATAGCAGCGATATCCCACGCTTTTGGGCGTGGATAAAGCGAATAGCAGGATCAAGCTCCAAAAAAAGCTGCTGTTTCAAAAAATTATAAATGTTATCGTAAAATGGGAGAGGATTTCTCGCAGTTATCTTTATCGCCGCGGCGAACAGAATGTAGCACCTTCTTTAAGGATAAAGGGTTGCTAAGGTTTCATTGGGTCTTTCCCTCCGCCTTTCGTGATAACAATCAATAAATATATGAACGGTGCAAATGTAATACTAAAAACTATAATATAAAATAATTTCTAATCTCGCTTTAATTTAAAATTAGAAGCTGCACCAAGAACCGCTCAAAAGAGCGGTCATATTTGCTGTTTAGATATAATCAAAAAAGAATTGCGCTCTTTAAGACTCTGGTGCTAGCGCAATTTCTAATCCTTCTAAAGCGTTTGTAATATAAATTTGGCAACCCAATCGGCTGTTGTCTTTTACATAAAAAGCTTCCGAAAGCATGGCTTCTTCATCATCGTTCCTTTCAGGCAAAGTTACTTCGTTTAACACATAGCACTGGCATGAAGCGCACGTCGCCATACCACCGCAAGTTCCGATAGTACCTTCTGGAGCTAATTCATAGGCCCGTACGAGTTCCATAATATTCATATTCATATCGGTAGGTCCTTGAACAATGTGAATTATTCCTTCTCTATCGGTAATTTTTAGGGTAACATCTTGTGACATATTTAATAATTTATAGAAATATTGGGGGCTTAATGCAGCAATACTTTTTTTTAGGTTATCGCTTTTACCACTGCTTTTGGAGCTTCTTTACGAGTTCCGTCAAATCCATCTATTCCTGAAACAGTAGTATATTTCAGAACATGTTTTTTGCCTGGATTGATAATTTGATACGCTGCTTGACACATCATCGTAGCTTCGTGAAAACCACATAGTATCAATTTTAATTTTCCGGGATAGGTATTGACGTCACCGATAGCAAAGATTCCAGGAATGTTAGTTTGATAATCTAAAGCATTATTTACTTTAATCGCGTTTTTTTCGATTTCCAATCCCCAAGCTCCAATAGGACCTAATTTTGGTGTAAGTCCAAAAAGTGGAATGAAATAATCCGTTGGAATATTTCGATGTGCACCATCGATATCAACATCGACAGATTCTAAATGTTCGGCACCGTTCAAACCTACCACTTCACCTGGAGTGATCATTTTGATTTTACCGGAATTTTTTAATTCTTGTACTTTCTCTACCGAATCTAAAGCCCCACGAAATTCATTTCTGCGGTGAATTAAAGTTACCTCTGAAGCTATGTTGGACAAGAAAATACTCCAATCCAAGGCTGAATCTCCACCTCCAGAAATCACCACTCTTTTGTTTCTGAATTTTTCGGGATTTTTAATAAAGTACTTTACTCCTTTGTCTTCATAGAATTCGATATCTTCTATTAATGGTTTTCTTGGTTCGAAACTTCCTAAACCGCCAGCAATAGCTACAACTGGAGCATGGAATTTTTTTCCTTTATTAGACGTTACAATAAAACTTCCGTCTTCTTGCTTTTCTATCGTTTCTGCGCGTTCACCAAGTGTAAATCCAGGTTCAAATTGCTTACTCTGCTCCATCAGATTATCGACCAAATCTCCCGCCAATACTTCTGGAAATCCAGGAATATCATAAATCGGTTTTTTGGGATATAATTCTGATAGTTGACCACCCGCTTGTGGCAAGGCATCTAAAATATGGCATTTCAATTTTAATAATCCTGCTTCGAAAACTGTAAATAAACCTGTTGGTCCTGCGCCTATTATAAGTATGTCTGTTTTAATCATCTTAGCCTCCTAACCACAAAAGGTGGATTTACAGGTAAATATTTAGTTAATAATTTATTTAATTTTTTCTGTCCGCAACCTACTTCTTTGGACAAAGAGTTGTTTCTATTTTATTAAGATTTTCAATTTTGTGTAAAATTTCCATCTTCTTGTTTTCCAATAATGTGAGTTATTTTTTGTCCCATAAGTCCGGTTGCATATCCAAATACCATTTCTTTTTTTCGTTTTCCGTCAAGTATATAGTCCATATCAATAGAACAGTCAACATTTATCGTTACCCAAACTAATTTACTTTCTCCTGGACTTAATTCGAAAATATGCTCTGGTTCGCAACCAATTATATTTATATCCGTCAAAGTTGATTTTGTCGGATTTGTTAATGTAATTCTCATTGTGTCTAAAAGGACAATACAAAACCAACAATACAAAACCATAACTGGTACGTTAAGCAACATAAGTCCACTTACTGTAATTAGTTTCTTCCTGTTGTCTTTGTCATAAATAGCTTTAAAGATAATTGTTAAAATAAGTCCAAGGTTAAATAGCCCTATAAAAATGCTAAAACAATACCCTGTCAAAAGTAAAATTTCTGACGATGTCAAATAATAAAGCCCAAAAACAAACGTCGCAAGCAAAAATGAAATCAATGCTGTTTGTCGTCCAAATTTTATATGTCTTTCTGTCGTCATAAGCTTGCATCTAACTTAATAATTGGTGTTTTTATTTGTTTGTACTTCTAACTTCCCACTTCTAACTTCTATTCTTTAATGCTTCTGTAATTTCATTCATCTTTTGAACTTTTTCTTCGAAATCTCCTTTTAGAGTTTTGCGATATTCGTTTAGGTTCTTTACCATCTCGTTTATATCGGCTGGAATCACTTCTTCGAAAAACTCGCGTAATCTTTTGGCTGTTGTGGGTGATTTCCCGTTGGTGGAAATAGCAATTTTCACGTTGCCTTTCGTCACGATTCCGCCCAAATAATAATCACATAATGGAGGAGTATCAGCAATATTGCAAATCAGGTGTTTTTTTCTACACAAATCATACACCCTTTTATTGACTTTTAAATCATCTGTGCAAGCAATGACCATATGACGTTTGCGAAGCATCCAGCGATTGAATTTTTTGTACGTCAGTGATACCGACGGATGTTTTTGCGCTAAGGCTTCTAATTCTGGGAGAAACTTTGGGGCAACCACCTCAACATTCGCATTGGGACTGGATTTGAGCATAAACGACAATTTTTCTAAACCTACATTTCCTCCGCCAACAATGAGAACATTGAGGTTGTGTAGTTTTAGGAAAATGGGGTATAATTCATTTCTTTCCATTATTCTCTTGCGTAGACTTTGTTTGATGCAAATTCTTTGTAAAATCCTTTCAAGTTGTTTCGTTCTCTAACTACTTCACCAATGACAATTATTGCTGGATTGCTTAATTTATTTTTTGCAACTACTTCTTGAATGGAATTTATGGTTCCAATGCCGATTTTCTCATTAGACAAAGTTCCGTTTTGAATAATCGCAATGGGCGTTTCCCCCTTAGATTCTTTTTGAAATAAAGAAACAATTTGCGAAAGTTTACTCATTCCCATCAAAATCACTACGGTTGCCGATGACTTTGCTGCAAGGGCAACATCAGCAGATAAATTCCTTTCTGAAGTTGTTCCGGTGATTACCCAAAAACTTTCGGAAATTCCTCTTTTTGTCAATGAAATTCCTTGATTTGCAGGGACAGCAATCGCCGATGATATCCCGGGAACCACAAAGGTAGGGATTCCAAAACTTTCTACAAACTCGATTTCTTCGCCACCACGACCAAAGATGAATGGGTCGCCCCCTTTTAATCGAACCACATTACCATATGTTAGTGCATTGTCGACGATTAACTGGTTGATTTGGTCTTGAGAATAACTGTGACAGCCTTTTCTTTTCCCAACAAATATTCGAATCGCTGATTTAGGAGCGTGATTCATTATTGCTTCATTTGCCAATGCATCATACAAAACCACGTTCGCTTCAGCAAGTGCTTTTACGCCTTTGAGCGTAAGCAAGTCTGGGTCGCCAGGTCCTGCGCCGACTAAAGTTACTTTGGGTTGTATTTTCTTATGCATTTGCGATATCTTTAGCTCTATAATTTTCTAATTTTTGGAAAAACTCAGTTGCTTCTTGAATGTATTTTTTTGCAAATGATTCAGAAGGTTCGTTTTGGTTAATTTGGTATACCAAGTCTCTAAACGTAGAATCGAACTCGATTTTATTAGTTTCTACAAACACGGTGTCAAATAAATCAATGATTCCAGCGTGGTGATTTGTTTTTTCATTTTCGGCAAGCAATAATGCTTTGGCACCATTGACAAAACCTGCATAGGCTAGATAAATAGCATCTGACCATTTTTTATCATCAAAAGCTTCTTGGGCAAAAGTTAATTTGTCTTTGGCTTCAAAAATCAAAGTAGTCACCAAGTCAATTACAACGCCGGCACATTCTCCTACTCCAATTGCTTTTACGTAGTTGTCGGCATTTCCCCAATCTACAAAATCAGCCTCGGTAAGATTCGTGATATCTGCCAATGGTCTTAATAATTCGAAAAAATAATTTTCGCCTTTGGCATCATAGTACCCTAAGAAAGACAATCCGTTTGCATTAGCTTCAAAGTCATTTAAAAGAAAACGCAAAGCTTCTGGCCCACGACGACTTGGAATCTTGATTACTTTATCAGAAAAACGACCTTGGCCATTTCCTAAATTTCCTCCACCTAATAAAACTTGTAATGCTGGCGCCACTAATTTTCCTGCATTGATGGACATACCTTGAAAACCAATTTCGGCCATATTGTGTTGTCCACAAGCGTTCATACAACCACTAATTTTAATGGTGATTCCTTGATTATTGCTGTATTGTGGATATTCTGCCGCTAATACGCGTTCTAGTTCTGTTGCAATTCCAGTGCTACTAGCAATTCCTAGATTACAAGTATCCGTTCCTGGACAAGCAGTGATATCAGCAGTGCTGTCGTAACCTAGCGTTACAAAATCTAATTTGGCTAATTCTAGATAGAAAAACGGTAAATTTTCCTCCTTAATGTGACGAATCAGTATGTTTTGTCTTAATGAAAAACGCAATTCATTGGCAGCATAATTCTTGATTAAATCTGCTAATAATCTCGCTTTGTCCGTATAAAAATCGCCTAATGAAACTTTGATTCCAATGGCTACATATCCGGCTTGTTTCTGTTGAATGACATTCGATTTTTTCCAAGCGTCGAAAGCTGCAATATCTTCTATTTCAACTTTTGGCGCTACCAATAAAGGCTCAGGAATTGCGCTTTCAAAAGCAGTAGCATCTATTTCTACAGTTTGATACGATAGCGCTTTTTTCTCTTCTTCGACTAATCGAAGGAACTCGTCTCTACCGATATCTTTGATTAAAAATTTCATACGTGCTTTCAAACGTTTGGCCCTTTCGCCAAAACGGTCAAAAATTCTCAACACTCCTTCGGTTGTTGGGATAATTTGGTTTACCGGAATAAACTCAGAAAGCAATTCGGCGTGGTGTGGCTGCGAACCTAATCCTCCGCCAAGCATTACTTTGAATCCTCTTTCGCCATTTACAATTTTTGGAATAAATCCTAAATCGTGCAAATAACTCAAAGCGGTATCTTTATCTGATGAAGAGAATGAAATCTTTACTTTTCTACCCATTTCTTGGTTGACGGGGTTTCGCAATAAAAATTGAAACAAAGCGTGAGCATAAGGTGACACATCGAAAGGCTCATCGATATCGATTCCTGCATTTTCACTGGCAGTTATATTTCGAACTGTATTGCCACAAGCCTCACGAAGGGTAACATCATCTTTTTCTAATTCAGCCCAAAGTTGAGGAGTTCTATCTAAACTTACATAGTGAATCTGTATGTCCTGACGTGTTGTAATATGCAAACGTCCCGTAGAATATTCATCTGATACGATGCAAATACGATGCAATTGCTCTCCACTTACTTTTCCGAAAGGCAATTTGATACGTATCATTTGAACGCCTTCCTGACGCTGACCATAAACTCCTCTAGCCAATCGAAGACTACGGAAACGTTCATCGTCAATTTTTCCGTCGCGGAATAAAGCAATTTTTCTTTCTAAATCGATAATGTCTTTTTGGACAATCGGATTTTCAATTTCTGTTCTAAAACTTTCCATAAGCCCCTCCCCAGCCCTCCCCAAAGGGGAGGGAGCTGAGTTTAGTATTTAATTAATAATTTGTTTTCATAATATTTTGTAATAATTCCCCCTTCGGGGGCTAGGGGGCTTATCTAATAAATCCTACCCCCGCCGTCGTGTTTGTCGCCGCATCTATTAATATAAAAGCCCCATTTGATTTATTGTCATTATAGGTATCAAAATAAATGGCTTTGCTCAATTTGATGTTCACTTCCCCAATTTCGTTTATGGCTAATTGCGACGCTTCATTGGATCCTGAAAAATCAGTTGCAATAACATTTTTTACGCTGTCGATTTTCGCCAAAACTCTGTTGGTGTTATGCTGCACAAAATATTTTGCTCCTGGAACTAATTTTTTACTGTCCATCCAACAAACTGTGGTGTTGATGTCTTTCTCGACTTTTGGCAATTCGTTTGATTTTACAATCATATCGCCTCTAGTCACATTGATGTCATTTTCTAATTCGATGGTTATTGAAGAACCCGCAGTTGCTTCGTCAAATTGTTGGTCAAAAAAGTGGATGTTGGTCACAATTGATTCAGTCAAAGAAGGAAGTACGGTAACCGCATCACCAACTTTAATACTATTCCCATATAATTTCCCAGCATACCCTCTAAAATCATGGTATTGCTCTGTTTTTGGTCGAATTACCGTT
>CAMDGJ010000027.1 GCA_945897545.1 Flavobacterium psychrophilum | reverse complement strand
ACTCCAATAAAATTGCAATCTGTGAAATCGCAAGCATTGAAGGTGCAGCATTCAAATTCCTTTAAATTGACTTCTTGTTCGCTATAAATGAGGTTGTTGTAATCAATGTCAAGGAAATATTGAGTCATAAATAGAATTTAAAATGGCTTGAGCAAACTAAAAAACAAAACTATACAAAATATGGGGAGGACGAAAATTAAAACTGTCTATTAAAACTGATTTTATTATTGATATTACTAAACAGTAAAAATACTAACCATTATAAAGTTATACGGAAAGGAGTATCTCTGAAATCATTTCGATTTAAATACTATTTTTGGTGATAAATCTGAAGTCAATGAAAAAGTTTGGTTCTGTTGCGATTGCTTTTATTTTATTTGCCTGCCAGAATGCGTCTGAAACACTTATCGAAATGTATCAGTTACCCAACAACCTCAAAGAAGTTTCCGGAATTATTTATACGGATGAGGATAATTTATTTTGGACTTTGGAAGATAGCGGTAATTCCAATAAAATATATGGTTTGAATGCCGAGAAAAGTACTGTTGAGGAGACAATAACAATAAAAAACACCTTCAATATAGATTGGGAAGATATTACAAAAGATGCTGAAGGAAATCTATATATTGGCGATTTTGGGAACAATGACAATATTCGCACAGATTTATGCATTTACAAAATACACAAAAGCGCATTGCATCAGAAAATTGCTATTCCTGATTATAAAATTTCCTTTTTTTATCCCGAACAAAAAGAATTTCCACCCAAAAGTACTGCCCTGTTCTTTGATGTGGAAGGTTTTTTTGAGTTCAATAATAATTTTTACCTCTTTACCAAAAACAGAAGCAAAGAATTTGACGGTACCGCATTTTTATATAAAATTCCAAATAAAGCAGGTTTGTATCAAGCTATTTTGATGGGAGAATTTAAAACCTGTGACGACGACCATTGCTTAATTACTGCTGCAACGATAAGTCCTGATGCTTCAAAAGTAGCACTTTTGTCTCATGATAAAATTGTTTTGTTCGAGAATTTTACAGGAGATGACTTTCTAAAAGGAACACAAACCCAATTTGAATTGAATTATATTTCACAAAAAGAAGCCATTTGTTTCAAGAACAATAAAAGCTTGATTATTGCCGATGAAAAGGCCAAAAAAGTAGGCGGAAATATGTATGAAGTCAGACTTGCATCACTAAAAGTCGTACACTAAACCGAAGGTGATTCTAGCGCGATCGTCAGCACTTTTGAAATAGGTAATTCGTCCTGTAATTGCATTCAGTCCATTAAGCTAGATTCCACCGCCAATGGATTGATGCCATTTTTGGGAGTCTTCGCCATCTAACCATACTCTTCCGTAATCAAAATCCTCGAGGCTTTGCTTTAGGGTCATTTATTAGAATGTATGTTTTACATCGATCAGCTTAGTTATATTTTAGTAATTTTAATGTAAACATCTAAAAATCAGTATTTAAATTAGTTTAATGAGATTTTATTTGTATATTTGACAACAATAAAGTTTAACCCTTTATTTTCATAAAACTCCCCATTTTTTATTTTTGTAAATCTGTTTTCTAAACCCCTTGTAGTAACTTTTGTAACCTAATTATTTAATATTAATTAATTATCAAAAACAATTATTATAAACTAAAACAAACCAATTATGAGAAATTTTAAAAAATCAATCAGTTATTTCACTATCCTTTTATTACTTTTCGTTGGATGCCAGAAAGATGAAATGTCTTCCGTTGCTGAATCTTCGAAAGTCAATAAATTAGAAGAACTTAATTTAACTAAAATTAAATTAAACACTACTAATGGATATTCGCGAATGGCATCTAACCAAAAAGAGGGAAGTATTGAGGGATGGTTGAGCAATGCAAACATGGCATTAAAGGGGTCTAATCTTCAAATCCAAAAGATAGATTTTATAGTAGCCGAGGGAGCCGGCAACACTGTGTTTTTTAATGATAGAGGAAATAAACAATTATCTTCAGACTGGGTCCCTAATGATCCTAGAAATGCAATACCAGGTACAGATGTTCCGTATTGGATTGATGGAATAGAATTGGGAACATCTTCGGGTATGCCTAAAGCTGCGACTGAATCCGCAATTATTAGTGCAATGAATACTTGGGATGCCGCTAGCTGTTCTAAAGGCTTAAGATTATTGAATATAGGAACAACTTCAGTAAATGATTATGGAGACGTAGGTCTTGTACAATTTTTTGTTGGAATTGGAGGTTTTGATGGCTATATTCCTGGGACTATTCTGCATGCAGGTATAGCATCTCCAGATTTCTTCAATGCTATATTTGGGCCAGGTAATAACGTATTGGGTGTTACTTTTACTTTTATATGGGATGATAACGGTATACCTACAGATATTGACCAGAATGGAAAATATGATACAGCTATTAGCGAAATTTACATCAATGAAGGGTATAATTGGAAAGACTTACCTAATGATGTTAGAGGCAATGGTATTTTTGATTTTGAAACTGTAGTTCTCCATGAAGTAGGGCATAGTCTTAGTCAAGGTCATTTTGGTAGTGCATTTGCAACAAAAAATGGAAGCATTCATTTTGCTCCTTATGCTTTAATGAATGCTGGATATACTATAGGAAATAGAAATATTAAAGAAACTGATAGAGCAGGCCACTGTAGTATTTGGGCAAATTGGCCTGTAAACTAAAAAATATTGAGAGCTTACTTTTGATATAAATTGGTTTCATATAAAAACAAAGCACAGCTTTGAAAAAAAGAAAAACTCTAAAAATTTCAAGCAAACTTGATTTCTTTAGAGTTTTTTTTATTTGTGACCTTGACTAGATTTTACTCCCCAACATCCAGCAAAGCTCCGCTTTGAAAATACTATTAACAAAAAAAACGCTCAAGCGATATTGGCGTTTTTTCCTACAATAGTATTTATTCGTGACCGCGGCTGGATTCAAACCAGCAACCTCTTGAGCCGTAATCAAGTGCGCTATTCAGTTGCGCCACGTGGCCATTTTTGTGAGTGCAAATATAGACAATTTTTGTAATCTTACAAATCTAAAATCAAAAAAATATTCTTTTTTCTCCTTCCGAAATTTACAATCTGAGATCTAAAATCAACGATCTAATGCTCTTATAGTTACATAATACCGATAACCTAGGATTGCCATTTGCCATTTCTTGGCTTTGGTAATATCCAACCCATTTTTAGTAAAACTGGGAAGGAGAAATCTGTTGATTTGGGCTAGAATTTTGAACATAGATTTTTTTTTAAGTAATGAATTATCAGTTGGCTTGAATGTTTTCTGCCTTTAAAAGTCGCTGTAACCAAACACAACAAAAAACAGCTAGCATTCCTAAAGAACCCATAACAATCCAATTGGTTTTATAGCCAAAATGAGATATTATATCCAATCCAGTTTTGGAACAAGCTATATGCGCTAGGCTAAAACTCATCGTAAATAAACCCATATATTGCCCTTCTTGACCTTTTGGTGCTCGGTCTAGAGCTACAGCATTCGAAAAAGGGAATGCAAAGATTTCTCCAAAGGTGAGTAAAACTATACTAACTCCTAAAATAATGACCCAAGAGTCAAAAAGTAAGATGAAATATCCTAATGAGCAACATAATGCGCCATACAAAATGATTTTAATTTTATTGATTTTTTTTCTTTCAATTCGGCCTACAATAGGCATTTCTAGTAAGAAAACTAAAAAACCATTTAAAGAAAGAAGCAATCCCGTTTGTACTTCTGTGAGGCCAAATTTTTCGTGATGATATAAAGGTAGTGTGGTAAATATTTGGAAAAATACCATCGCAATGATAAAAAGTGTAAACAAAAGTAACCAAAAAGGTCGGTCTTTATAAATGGATTTTCTGTTAATTTTTGCTTCTAATTCGCTTGTTGTAAGCGGAATTCTTTTTTTCTCTTTGACTGTCAATGCAAAAATTGAAATAGCTAAGATGCAAGTACTGCCATCGACCCAAAACAAACCTTGATAGCCCAGCCCTAAAATAATTAACCCTCCTAAAGTAGGTCCGGCTGCAAATCCAAGATTGACTGCTAAACGTACTAATGTCAGGGTACGAACTCTGTTTTCGGGTTTTGCATAAACGCTAAGCGAGACAAACATGGCAGGACGAAACATATCTGCAATTGCCATTATAGTAAACATCCCAATACATAATCCCGAAAAACTAGTGATGTATTGCAGGATAAAAAAAAGAATTCCACTAGTAAAAAGGCTAAAAATCATTATTTTATAAAAACCAATTTTATCGGTCAATTTGCCTCCAAGCCAAGAGCCCAGCATTGAACCCAAGCCAAAGGAAACCATAATCCATCCCACTTCACCATAAGTAAAATGTAAATTTTCCTTTAAATATTTAGACAAAAAAGGCAAAACCATCGTGCCCGCTCTGTTGATAAAAGTAATTATCGCAAGAATCCATATCTCGCGACTGAAACCTTTAAAATTATTAATATATCGGCGAAGCCCTGTTCTAAGCATAAAGAATTTTCTTGTTTGCAAAGCTACAAAGATTTTATCAGCAGTCATTGTTAACCAGGAAGCAATCTCCGCCAAATATAAACGTTGTTCCTTTCTAACTTTTAAGCTATTTTTGCTAAAAAAAATATGAGAACATTTCTAGCATTCCTTTTTTTAGTAGTATTTAATTTTGGTTTTGGCCAAGAAAAATTTGATTTCGCTGCTGTCGAAAAGTTTCAAAACGGATTGAATTCTGTTTGTTTAAATCCTGAAATTAGTCCATTATCTAAGAAGCAAAGTACTACATTCAAAACATTAGATTTTTTCCCTATAAATGAAAAGTTTTTTGTCATTGCAAAATTTGTAAGGACTGACGCTGGAAAGCCAATCAGAATGGATGATAATGTTTTTATTAAACCTAAATTTATCAAATACGGGGAAGCTACTTTTTCAATTGATGGAAAAACATTTAAATTGGACGTGTATTGTCAGTTAGGTGATTTAAAGTCAATTGAATACAAAGATAAATTATTTCTTCCGTTTACAGATTTTACCACAGGTAGAGAAAGTTACATTGGAGGAAGATTTGTTGATTTGATTATGCCTACGGGTGACACGATTATCATTGATTTTAATAGGTCATACAATCCGTGTAGTGCTTTTAGAAATATTTATCCCAAGTCTAAAGTTCCGTTAGAAAACGATTTGAAAATTGAAATAGAAGCTGGAGTTAAGAAATTTCGAGATTGATTCATATCTTCCAACTAATTAATGAAAATAGAAATCTAACCTTTCGACTAATTGGCTTTGTGACTTTATACCCCTAAACTTAAAATTTTTTAAATGAAAACGATTTTAACCTTTGTTTTACTGACAGTTTTGAATTTTGGTTTTGGCCAAGAAAAATTTGATATTGCAGCTGTCGAGAAATTCCAAAATGAATTAAACATTGAGTATGCAGATGCCAAAACCAGTCCGTTGATGGCAGAAGATTTAGCTACATTCAAGACATTAGATTTTTATCCCATAAACGAAAAGTTCTTTATTACGGCAAAATTCATTAGAACGGAGGATGAAAAACCATTTAAAATGAAAACCTCCACCTATAGAAAACCGTTGTATGTAAAGTATGGCGAAGCCCATTTTACCATTGACGGAAAATCATTTCAACTCAATGTTTATCAAGATGTTGAATATTCCAAAAAGCAAGGATTTGAAGATGATTTATTTCTTCCTTTTTTCGATTTTACTTGTGGGAAAGAAAGTTACATCGGTGGCCGATATTTAGACCTCAAAGCACCTAAATCTGATTTCCTAGTTATAGATTTCAATAAGGCTTACAATCCTTATTGCGCTTATAGCGATAGGTATTCTTGTCCAAAAGTACCCTTAGAAAATGATTTGAATATTGAAATTAGAGCCGGTGTAAAAAAATTCCACGACTAATGAAATTCTTCAATTTGCATACACATCAATTTACGAATCAGCCTGAAGTGTTGGAATTAGTCAATCAATATCCGCAAGAGTTTGATGCTTCGATTCCGTTTTATTCCATTGGGATTCATCCGCTGTTTATTGACGAAAATCGATTGGAAAGTGATTATCAAATTGTAGCTGAAAAATTAGCGTTACCCGAATGTATGGCTCTCGGCGAATGTGGATTAGATAAAAGAAGTGAAACTCCGTTTGAATTACAACAATTTATTTTCGAAAGACAATTGGCTTTAGCCGAAAAACACCTAAAACCAGTCGTGATTCATTGCGTTGCCGCTTTCCAAGAACTTATCGAAATCAAGAAAAGATTGAAGATTAGTGTTCCAATGATTGTCCACGGATTTTCAAAAAAAGAGGAACTCGCCAAACAATTGATTGACAATGGCTTTTATCTTTCATTTGGAAAAAATTTATTGCGATTCCCAGAATTAGAATCGGTTTTTCAAAGCATTCCAAACAATAGATTCTTGTTAGAAACAGATATGATTGAAGAAGGAATTCAAGACGTTTATGCTTTGGCAGCGAAATATAAAGAATTAGAATTGAATGAATTGCAGGAAATTGTAAATAAAAATTGTAATGAAGTTTTTGTCATTTCGACGCAGGAGAAATCACATAACGTTAGCAACTAATGAGATTTGTTGCACCTATTCACTTCGTTCGAGTCTCCTGCGTGGAAATGACAAAGTTGTACTATATTTTTTTTAAAGGTAATGACTGAAAACGAATTGAAAAAAAAATCGCAATCTCGGGAACTCTAAACAACAAACAATAAACTTTAAACAAAAATGGCAGAATGGACAGAGAGAGCTGAGCTCTTATTTAAAGAAGAAGGATTAGACAATTTAAGAAAAGCCAATGTTTTGGTGGTAGGTTTAGGAGGAGTTGGTTCCTTTGCTGCCGAATTTTTGGCAAGAGCTGGAATCGGAACAATGACTATTGTCGATGGAGATATTGTTGATATTACCAATATTAACCGACAATTACCCGCTTTGCATTCGACTGTGGGTGAACCCAAAGTGACCATTGTTGGCGACCGGTTAATGGACATCAATCCCGAATTGAAATTGACTAGAATCAAGGAATTTTTATCGCCAGAAAGGGCTTTCGAAATTGTTTCAGCCGAATATGATTATGTTTTGGATTGCATTGACAGCATTACGCCAAAATTGAATTTGATTATTGGCGCCAAGCGAAAAAGAGTCAAAATTATTTCGTCAATGGGAGCAGGAGGAAAGATGGAAGCCTCGAAAGTAAAGGTTGCTGATATTAACAACACCGTAAATTGTTTCTTGGCAAAAACTGTTCGCCGTAGATTGAAAGAATTTAAAATTGACAAATTGAAAGTCGTTTTTTCATCAGAAATTCAAGATGAGAACAGTTTGAAAATGACTGATGGGTCTAATTTTAAGAAATCTTTTTATGGAACAAACAGTTATATGCCGGGATTATTTGGCCTGTATGCCGCCGAAACTGTGATTCGATATTTGCTTGAGAAAAAGTGAAAGAGTTTTAAGTTATAAGTTATTGGTTCACATTTTAACCATTTACTCTACTAATAACCCATAACCCATAACCCATAACCTATAACCTATAACCCATAACTCATAACCTATAACCCCTAACTTAAATATGAATTACCTAAAACTAATCCGTTATCAAAACCTATTTATGCTGGCATTAATGCAGCTGATATTTCGGTATGGCTTTCTGGAATTGCAAAATGTTCCTTTGGCTTTGGCTGATTGGCAATTCTGTCTGTTGGTTTTGGCAACAGTTTGTATTGCTGCTGGCGGTTACGTTATAAACAATATTTTTGATGTGGAAACTGACTCGGAAAATAAACCCGAGAACGTGATTGTCGGGAAGTTTATTTCTGAAACTAAGGCCTATAATTTGTATATTGGTTTTACCGTAATCGGCGTTGCAATAGGATTTTATTTGTCGAATGTAATCGGAAAACCCAGCTTTGCATCCCTCTTTATAGTGATTGCTGCTACACTATATTTTTATGCTACGAGTTTGAAGCAAAGTTTGATTATTGGGAATATTATTGTCGCCTTATTGCTTTCTTTTAGCGTGATTATTATTGGAATTTTTGATTTATTTCCAATAACTAATGAAGAAAATAGGCCTGTTATGGGATTACTTTTTGGTATTCTTTTAGATTATGCCATTTTTGCTTTTGTTGTTAATTTTATTCGGGAAATTGTTAAGGATTTACAAGATTTCGAAGGAGATTTGAATCAAGGAATGAATACCTTACCGATTGTTTTTGGTATAAAGAGAACTGCAAAACTGGTTTTTGGTTTGAGTATTATTCCTATAATTTTAATCCTAAATTATATCAATACGAACTTGTTTGCTTCAGGGTTAATTTTTGGAACGCTGTATGGACTTGTTTTTATATTGGCTCCATTATTTTATTTTACTACGAAAATTTGGTCTGCAAAAAGTCAAAAAGAGTTTCACCATTTGAGCACCATTCTAAAATGGATTCTGTTTTTCGGAATACTTTCGATTGTAGTGATCAGCCTAAACATTAAATACAATGCTTAAAAGTAAATTACAAAAATACAAGTTGATTTTGGCTTCGGGTTCACCGAGACGCCAGCAATTCTTCAAGGATTTAGACCTAGATTTCGAAATCAGGTTGAAAGAAATAGAGGAAATTTTCCCGCCTGAACTTAAAGCTGAAGAAATTACCAATTACTTGGCTGAATTGAAAGCCAGCGCTTTCGAGGGAGAGTTGAACGACAACGAAATTCTAATAACCAGCGACACCATTGTTTGGCACAACAATAGAGCATTGGGTAAGCCAAAAGACACGCAAGATGCTTTTGATATTTTAAAATCATTATCGAATGCTACTCACGAAGTCATCACCTCGGTTTGTTTTAAAACCAATTTAGAAACAACTGTACTATATGAAGTAACTAAAGTAACTTTCAATGAATTGAGCGATGAATCCATTTGGTATTATATTGAAAACTACAAACCATTTGACAAAGCGGGTGCTTACGGAATTCAGGAATGGATTGGTTTTGTTGGGGTTTCAAGAATTGAAGGTTCTTACGCCAATGTTATGGGAATGCCAACCGATAAAGTCTATGAATATTTAACTAATTTAGCATAAAACTAGTACTATGGACTACTTAAACGATTACACAAAAGAATTAGTTGCAACTGGAATTTTACTAATCTTGGTAATTTTGTCACGACTTATCGTTTCCAAATTAGTAAGAAGTTTTGCTAAACGAAGTCAAACTATTGAGAAAAGAACCCGATTAGTGCTCAAATACATTCATTTACTAATGAATAGTATTGCAGTAATAACTCTAATTATAATTTGGGGAGTTGAATCGAAAGATATTTTTATAGTATTTTCTTCTATAGCAACAGTAGTTGGAGTAGCAATGTTTGCACAGTGGTCTATTTTGAGCAATATTACTTCAGGGATTATCTTGTTCTTTTCCTTTCCGTATAAAATTGGTGATTATATTTTCATTCACGATAAAGATTTTCCTATCGAAGCCGAAATTGAAGATATCGGAGCTTTTCACGTGTATTTCAAAACAAAAAAAGGCGAAATAATTGTTTATCCAAATAATTTGATGCTGCAAATAGGAATAACAATTTTAAAACATCCTGATGAAGAAAAAGAGTTTACCGATTAATTACTACATTTGAAGTTGTTGCCAATAAAACACTAAAAATATGCAGAAAGTTTTGATTCAATATCTCGTTATTTTCCTTTTTTCTTTCCAAATAAGTAATGCACAACAACCCCAAAAATCGAACTCGGTAGAGATTTACAATCAAATTCTAAAATTAAATTTTTTGGGTTCGGTGCTATACGTTGCTGCACATCCAGATGACGAAAATACACGGTTAATATCGTATTTATCAAATGAAACCAAAGCAAGAACCGCTTATTTATCATTAACTCGTGGCGACGGTGGACAAAATTTAATTGGGCCACAACTTCGGGAATTATTGGGAGTGATGCGGACTCAAGAATTAATTGAAGCTAGAAAAATAGACGGTGGAGAACAATTTTTTACGCGTGCTAATGATTTTGGATTTTCTAAAAATGCGGAAGAAACTTTAGATATTTGGGACAAAGAAAAAGTGCTTTCCGATATCATTTGGGTCATTAGAAAATTTCAACCTGATGTAATTATCAATCGTTTTGATCATCGAACTTCAGGAAATACTCACGGACATCATTCGGCTTCTGCGATGTTGAGTTTTGAAAGTTTTGATAAAGCAATAGATGTACAAATTTTCCCAGAGCAATTAAAGTTAGTTCAACCTTGGCAACCAAAACGTCAATTTTTTAATACTTCTTGGTGGTTTTATGGAAGCCAAGAAAAATTTAATGCTGCAGATAAAACCAATTTATTATCAATTCAAACAGGCGTTTACTATCAATCTATTGGGAAATCTAATCAGGAAATTGCTGCTTTAAGCCGCAGTCGCCATCAATCTCAAGGTTTTGGTAGCACTGGAAGTCGAGGCGAGGAAACGGAGTATCTAGAATTCATAAACGGCAAACCAATTCAAGATAAAACTTCAATTTTTAACGGAATTGATACGACTTGGAATCGGGTAAAAGGCGGAAAACCTATCGGTGAATTACTCACAAAAATAATTTCAGGCTACGATTTCAAAAACCCTTCTACAAGTATTCCAGATTTGGCGAAAGCCTACTCAATGATTCAATCTTTGGATGAAAATCAATGGAAAGGAATAAAATCTGAGGAATTAAAAAAAATAATTGCATCTTGTTCTGGTTTGTATCTTGAAGCTGTTGCGCAAAATCAAGAAGCAACACCAGGAAGCCTTGTGAAATTAAAGATCGAGGCTATAAATAGAAGCCCAATTGCAATGCAATTAGTAAGTCTTACGACTTTGCCAGAGCAAAAAAGTACCAATCAAAATATACCACTGAACAACAATATCGCACAAAAAATAAACCTTGATTTGCAATTGCCTGCCACGATGGAGTACACACAACCCTATTGGTTAAAAGACAAAGGTACCGAGGGCATTTATGCAGTTTCAGATCAGAAAAATATAGGAATTCCTGACATTATTAGAGAAGTCAAAGTAGTTTTTACTATTAAAATTAATGAAATCGAAAGTCCTTTTGAAAAGACCGTGGTTTACAAATACAATGACGATGTAAAGGGAGAAATGTATAACTATTTAGATATTGGTCCTGAAATTACCACAAGTATTCTGGACAAAGTATCACTTTTTAAAGATACCAAAAAGAAATATGTAGCTGTTAAAATCAAGGCTGGGAAAGATGCAGTTAAAGGGGACTTGCAATTAGAATTACCATCAAATTGGATTGTTTTCCCAAAATCTATTCCTTTTAATTTAGACAAAAAGGGAATGGAACAAACAGTTTATTTTGAAGTAGCTCCACCTAAATCGATTGATGAGGCAGTCGCCAAAAGTATCGCCATCATTGATAATAAAAGATTCGACAAAGAGCAAATCATTATTGATTTTAGCCATATTACTAAACAACAGGTTTTAAAACCTTCGGAAGCAAAATTTATTCGAATGGATTTAAAAACTAAGGAAGAAAAAATCGCCTACATAATGGGTGCTGGCGATGATGTTCCTAGTAGTTTATCACAAATGGGTTATAAAGTAAGCTTGTTGAATCCTGCAGAAATATCTCCTGAAAAACTAGCGAATTTTGATGTGGTTATGACGGGAATTAGAGCATACAATACGCTTCAAACATTGGTAAATAAACAAAATATTCTTTTTGATTTTGTAAAAGGAGGAAAAACAATGCTCGTTCAATACAATACCGCAAATGATTTGGTAACAGATAATATTGCCCCTTTTCCAATAAAACTATCACGTGACAGAGTTACAGAGGAAAATGCCGAGATTCGGTTTTTAGTGCCCAACCATCCGGTATTAAATACACCAAATAAAATCACCGCAAAAGATTTTGCAGGATGGAAGCAAGAACAAGGATTGTATTATCCAAATGAATATAACAAAGCCTTTACTTCAATTTTATCGTCTAATGATAAAGGAGAATCTCCAAAAAATGGTGCGCTGCTAATCGCTCCTTATGGAAAAGGACATTATATTTATACCGGATTAAGTTTTTTTAGGGAATTGCCTGAAGGTGTTTTGGGAGCGTATAGATTATTGGCAAATATGATTTCTTTACAGAATCCAGTGTCGATTCCTGCTGAAAAAGTGAAGCAGTAAAATGATTGCCACTAAGGCACGGAGACACAAAGAGGAAGTCACGAAATATATAAAACAACAACGAATGAAAACAGAATTGCAAAAATTCAGTTTGCAAGTCAAACAATTATGAACTATTTATAATAACCAAAGATAACAAGCTTGATTTTTTTGATATCAGCTCAACCGACTTAAAAACGAAGAAAATGTTTGTTAGTGAGGAATAAAAAAATACACAAACATTCAACTTCAATTATCAAACCTTGCGCCTTCGCGTCTTCGTGGCAAAACTAAAAACTATGGAAACTAAAAAAGTTAAAACTTGGAAAAAAAGCTACACTTGGGTTCTCGTAGCCAATGTGTTGTATATATTGATTTTTTGTTTGTTAATGAAATTTTACTCTTAAATTATGCAGTTATTTGATTGGATTGTTCTTGTTGTAACCCTTTTATTTATAGTGATTTACGGCGTTTGGAAAACAAAAGGAAGTAAAAATGTAGAAGATTATATTCTAGGTAGCAACGAAACACCTTGGCACACTGTTGGACTATCGGTTATGGCTACTCAAGCCAGTGCAATTACTTTTCTATCAACTCCAGGTCAGGCGTATCACGACGGAATGGGGTTTATACAATTCTATTTTGGGCTACCCATTGCAATGGTGGTTATTTGTTTGACTTTTATCCCGTTGTATCACAAATACAAAGTTTTTACAGCTTATGAATATCTCGAGAAACGTTTCGATTTAAAAACACGTTCACTTGCAGCTGCACTTTTCCTCGTGCAAAGAGGTTTGGGCACAGGTTTTACAATTTATGCTCCCGCGATAATTTTATCGGCCTTGTTAGGATGGAATCTGACTTTAATGAATATTGTAATAGGAATGCTTGTAATTATTTATACATTTTCTGGAGGAACAAAAGCGGTAAACGTAACTCAAAAACAGCAAATGTTTGTCATTATGTTAGGTATGTTTATTACGTTTTTTCTCATTTTGTATTTTTTACCTAATGATATGACTTTTTCAAACGCTTTGCATATCGCAGGTGCCAATGATAAAATGAATATTGTCGATTTTTCCTTTGATCCTGAAGAAAAATATACTTTTTGGAGCGGAATAACGGGAGGTTTTTTCTTGGCTTTGGCTTATTTTGGAACAGATCAATCTCAGGTTGGGCGATATTTGTCTGGGAAATCAGTTAAAGAAAGCCAAATGGGATTGATTATGAATGGTCTTTTGAAAGTCCCAATGCAATTCTTCATTTTGCTCACTGGAGTAATGGTTTTTGTTTTTTTTCAATTCAATCCGGTTCCTTTGAATTTTAATCCTAACAACAAAACTATAATTGAAAAATCCAAGTACAAAAATGAATATCACGCATTAGAAAAACAATTGGAAGCCCTTTCCGAAGACAAGAAAGTAATTAACTTATTGTATATCGATCAATTGAATCAAGATTATGACAACCCAATTCTTCGAAAAGAATTAGTTGCATTATCAACTAAAGAAAAAGATTTGAGAGACCACGCTAAGGAAATTATACTGAAAGCAGATAAAAATAGTGAAACGAACGACAAGGATTATGTTTTTTTTCACTTTATCTTACATTACTTACCTAAAGGATTAATTGGTCTCTTGCTTGCCGTAATCATTTCTGCGGCAATGTCCTCAACAGCTTCTGGATTGAATGCTTTAGCATCAACAACGGCGATTGATATTTATAAGCGAAATGTTAAAGAAGAAAAAACCGAGCGTCATTATGTAAACGTAACTAAATTTTTCACTTTGTTCTGGGGTATTATCGCGATACTTTTTGCAAGCATTGGAACTTTATTCGAAAATCTAATCCAATTAGTCAATATTGTGGGTTCCATTTTCTACGGTACAGTTTTGGGAATATTTCTGGTGGGTTTTTATATAAAACACGTCAAGGCTGAAGCCATTTTTTATAGTGCTGTTATTAGTCAAATTACTATTTTTATCATCTACTATTACGCCATCTTTATTTATCCTAGTGGTGAAGAGAAATTGGGTTATTTGTGGCTCAACTTTATTGGAGCAATGCTTACGATACTATTGTCGATTTTGCTTCAGGCCATAGTATTTAGGAAAAAAGGTAAAATTGTATAACACTAAAACCAGCAATAAAATATCAGCATTAAAAACGAAGGACAACTTGAATTATAACAATCACTTCGTTACAAGAGAATTACAGTAGATAATTTTTAACCAATAAAAAAGTCCCGTCCCGATTATTTCGGGACGGGACTTTTTAAATAGTAAAAAAAAGAAGCAATTATTTTTTGCTCCATTCAGCAATACTGTCTTTATTCATTTTTACATAATCTTGATTCTTAGCAACTTCAGCACTAGCAAGAGAAATTTTTGCGGTTTCGATAGCTCCGTTTTTATCACCTAGTTTGGCTTGAATCAATGATTTTAAACGATTATACCAGAATGGTTTGTCTTTGTTCATATCCAAAGCCTTGTTGATATAGGTCAAAGCTTTATTCATATCACCGTTTGACTGCTGCAAATATTGAGCCGAAGAAAAATAATCTCCTGCAGTTGGTCCTGCCAAAGCCTTGTCAATACTGGCCATTGCTGCTTTTTGTGTTGGAACTTCAAACTTAATTGCTACTAAAGTTTTTTCCCAATACAATTCTAAATGAGCGAAATTGTTATCTAGATTATTGATTTCAATAGTAAAACTTTCTACATTTCTATTTAATGATTCAGGTTTTACATTAGTTTTTAAAGCCACTTTTGTTTCGTCCCAGTTTTCTGGATTCCCCCAATTATCTGTCGATTTATAGAAAATCACTTCCCAATTATCAGCTTTAGGTGTTGTATATAAAGCATATTTCCCTTTTGCTAATGTTTTTCCGTCAATAACTACATCTTCACTAAAAGAGATTGTAGTATTTTCATTTGCTCCAGTTCTCCATAATTTTCCATAGGGAACTAAGTTATTGAATACATCTCTACCCTTTGCGCTTGGTCTGGAGTACACAATTTCAACATTGGTAAGACCTACAACTTGAGTTAATGTCGACTTCGGGCTTGGTTGAGGTGTTTTTACCTGCGCGTCCGTAGCGTAGTTAGCAATCATCATTGCCAACACAAAAATTATTTTTTTCATAGTTTTTTTTTTAGATTCTCTCAAAATTACAAATTCGAGTATTCAAAATTGTTAATTATTCCTTAATTTGAAAGTTGGTCAATTACAATTTACCGCAAAGTCGCAAAGTATTAATTTTGTTTTGGGATTTTTAAGTTCGCAAAGATGAAAATCAAAGATTTTCGAGCTTGTTATAATTTTATCAGGTCTTCTGATATTTTCTCAAAGGTCAACTCATCAAAATGATTAATCACGACATTGGCAGTTGTTAAATCTTGTAGTTTTGAATGTATGCTGTTGTAACCAATGCAAAAAATACCAGCAGCTTTTGCAGCGATAACCCCATTTGTACTATCCTCAATCACAATGCAATTTTCTTTTGAAGCTATTGATAAACTTGCAGCATATTCAAAAATTGCAGGATGCGGTTTTGAATTGGGAAAATCTTCACCGCTCACAATATGTGTGAAATATTGATATAGATTAAATCGTTTGAAAACACGGTCAATTGTAACTTTCGAAGCTGATGAAGCCACTATTAATTGTATTCCGTTTTTATGTAAATCCTTGATCAAGTTTTCTACACCTTCTAGCAATACCAAATCTTTTTTACTATCAAAAGCGTCATTGAAAAGTGTTCTTTTTCTTTGAATTAAATCTTCGACTTCTCCATCAATAGGAAATAATTCTTTTAATTTTTGGAAAGTATTTCGGGTTGAATTTCCCATAAAAGAAGTAAACATTTCCTTAGAAACATCAATGTTTAATTCGGTAAAATGTTGGAAATAAGCATAACTATGAACGGGTTCGGTATCAACGATTACGCCGTCCATATCAAAAATTACTGTTTTTATCATTGGAAGTTAGAAATTAGAAGTTAGAGGTTAGAAGTTACCTGCCTGCCTGCCGGCAGGGGATTTATGAGTTATGAGCTAGAAGGTGTTGTTTTCTAAATATTCTGTGATGGTAAGAATTAAAGTTTTTCCAAACATTTTCATTTCAAGTAAATCTTTATCTCCAGTGATTAAATGAGTTGCGTTTCCATCTTGGGATAATGAAAGTAAAAAATCGTCTTTTGGGTCTCTACAAACATTTATATCAGAGTTCACTTCAAAGAATTCAGCCTTAAGATGAATTTCACTCAATAAAGAATTTAAGTCAGCAACGGCAAAATATTTTTTAAATTTTGGTCTTCGTGCGACTTCAACAAATTCTTCTAATAATTCTTGACTAAAAAGTAATATTAGACCATTTTTGGAAAATAATTTGTCGAGTTTTGAATAATCTTTGGTAAGAAGAAAACTAATCCAAAGATTGGTATCGATAATAATTCTATCGCTTTTTGGCATATCTTTCTGCTCTAACCTTTTCAACTTCTTTAGTGATTTCTTCTAGCGATGGTGCATTTGAAGATGCTTTCTTACGAAGTTTAGTCACAATATCTAAAAAATCTTGTTTTTTGGTTTCCTTAATGGAAATCAAATTCAAGTCCGCAAGATCTTGCAAAAGTCGCGCAGCCTTAGGATTTAATAAATCAACTTGATACGTTTTCATATTTCAAAGATAGTATTATTTTTAATATCGTTTTTGAATCCTAATAATTATCGAAAAATCTGAAATTTTCAACCTGCAACCTATAAATTAATCTAATTTTCCATCAAAATGCATGGTCCATTTTCCCTGCACTTTCATCACTTGTTCTATGACTTCACGAACGGCGCCTTTCCCGCCATTTTTATGCGAAATATATTTGGAGACTGTTTTGATTTCTGGACTTGCATCTTGAGGACAAGTAGGCAATCCAACTAATTGCATCACGTGATAATCAGGAATATCGTCACCCATATACAGTACTTGTTCCGGTTTGATATTGTAGAGTTCAATATACTCTTTAAATGTTTCGACTTTGTCTGGTGTGCCAAGGTGGATATCAGTTATGCCAAGATTTCTCAATCGAACTCGCACACCTTCGTTGCTTCCGCCTGAAATAATGCAGACGTTGTAACCACTTTCTACAGCTGCTTTCATAGCATAACCATCGCGAATATTCATTGTTCTTAGAATTTCACCTTCATTAGTCACAAAAACGGAACTGTCAGTGAGAACGCCATCAACATCAAAAACAAATGTGGTGATTTCGTTCATTATTTCTTTATAACTCTTTGCCATTATTTTGTATAGATTGGGTTAGTATTTTGTAGATTGTAGTGTGATTTTCATTGGATAAAAAATCCAAATGTGCCTGTATTGTTTGTAAATCATTCCGCTTCGCTGGACCTGTTTGTGCTTCCGTTGGCGAAAGCGTCATGGCCTTGTTAACGGTTTCCAAAATTAAGGGTTTTAAGATTTCAAAAGAAACTTTATTTTCGTCACAAATTTCATTGCCTATTCGATACATTTCATTGACAAAATTATTGACAAAAACGGCCGAAATATGCAACGCTTTTCGCTGTTTTTCATTGCTTTTGACCACATTATGCGAAATGGATTGAGCTGCTTTTTCCAATAATTCAAAATCAGTATCATTTTCATTTTCCAGACAAATAGGAATTTCTTTGAAATCAATTTCTTTTCCCTTGGTAAATGTTTGTAAGGGATAAAAAATTCCTTTTCTGTTTTTCTTGTCTAAAGAATCCATTGGTACACTGCCAGAAGTATGCACTACGAGACGATTTTCAAAAGGCAATTGTGATGAAACTTTTGCAATAGCATCATCAGAAACGGCAATTATATAGATATCGGCTTCTGCCAAATCAATATAAGAACTGATGATTTTATTGGAATCGAGTAGTGGAACGATGATTTCTTTTCGCCTGGAAAACACCTGTAAAACGTAGATTTCTTTGCTTTTGGCGAAAGCCTGAACTAAATGCTGGGCGACATTTCCGGAACCAATAATTACGACTTTGATCATTTGCCAAAATTAGCAAAAAAATTAAAACTAAGGCACAGGAATGTAATTGTAATTTGAAAGGTTATTTGAGAAGTAAACAAAATAAATTATCCATAATTTTGGATTAATTTAACAATTGAGCAATTATGCAAGTCGACTATTATAAGTACTTTTGCAGAACTTTACAAAAAGGTTAATTCTTACAGATGTATAAAAAAATTACTTCCATTTTATTTTCAACCCGATTAATGGCTATTCTGTTTCTTAGCTTCTCCATAGCAATGGGAGCGGGAACGTTCATCGAAAGTAAATACAATACTGACACTGCCCGAATCTGGGTCTACAACGCTTGGTGGTTTGAAGCAATTATGTTGTTTTTTATGATAAATTTTATTGGAAACATAAAACGATATAATTTACTAAGAAAAGAAAAATGGGCCACTTTGATGCTACATTTTTCCTTTATTTTAATACTTGCAGGCGCATTTATAACCCGTTACATTAGTTATGAAGGGATGATGCCTATTCGCGAAGGCGCAACTGAAAAAGTGTTTTACTCGGATAAAATGCATCTGACGCTTTTTGTAGATGGAGAATACAAAGGCGAAATGAGACGAAGAGTTTTCGAAAAAACATTACTGTTGTCGCCAGTGACCAATAATAATTTTTCTATTGCTGAAAAGTTTGACAACACCAATTTTGAAGTGAACTACGAGAACTTTCAAATGGGAGCCAAAGAAGTAATAAAGCCAGATGTTAAAGGCAGTTTACTTATTAAACTTGTAGAAGCTGGTGAAAGTGGTAGAGAAGAACGCTTTTTGAAAGAAGGCGAAGTTCAAAACATTCAT
>CAMDGJ010000026.1 GCA_945897545.1 Flavobacterium psychrophilum | reverse complement strand
TAAACTCCACGATGTCGATATTATAAAAAATACCGAAGTCATTTATTATATGCGAAATGAAACCAATGAACTCATCGGCATCAACAAAAATGTGAGTAGTAAAATCAACATTCTTTTTAATAAAAATGATATTGAAACCATCACCTTTTTTAAGCAAATTGACGGCGATATATATCCCGAAGCAGATTTACCCGAAAATGCTAGAAAGCTTCGTGGACTCGTCTGGCGTGGCGATGAAAGAATAAAATCAAAGGACGACATTTTTCCACCAGAAGAAAATGAAGAAAACGAGAAACTGATCCAGCAAGCCAAAGTTGAAGAAGCCAAAGAAAATGTCCCGATGAAAATTAGGAAGGAAACTTTGAATTATGATAAGAAGAAGAAAAAGATTTAAGATCGAGGAATAACGACTTTTGATTGCAGATTTTAAAATCGTAAATCTAAAATCGTTAATCTAAAATCAGCAATCAAAACAATAAACAAATAAAACCTTGAACAACGATTTCATAAAATACCAAGCCCAAACTACACCATATCCTCTAGGAATGGAAGTTTCGTATGCCAAAGGGTCTTATATTTTTGATACCAATAATAAAAAATATTTGGATTTTGTAGCTGGAGTTTCGGCTTGCGCACTCGGTCATCAGCCACCACGAGTCAATCAGGCGATAAAAGATCAATTGGACAAATATTCGCATGTGATGGTTTATGGCGAATATTCGCAAAGTCCTGCGGTGGAATATTGCAAATTACTGGCTTCACTCCTACCCAAACCATTAGACAAAACTTATCTGGTCAATTCTGGTACAGAAGCTATAGAAGGCGCTTTAAAACTCGCTAGAAGAACAACCGGTAGAAGCCAACTAATTTCTTGTCATAACGCTTATCACGGCAATACGATGGGTTCGCTAAGTGTAATGGGGTTCGAAGAACGCAAACAAGTTTTTCGACCACTAATTCCTGACGTAGACTTTATCACCTTCAACAACGAAGCCGATTTAGAAAAAATAACTACTAAAACTGCCGGAATTCTTCTTGAAACGATTCAAGGTGGCGCTGGATTTGTTCAACCTCAGAACGATTTCTTGAAAAAAGTTCGCGAACGTTGCACGGAAGTTGGCGCGGTGATGATTCTCGACGAAATTCAACCGGGTTTTGGTAGAACAGGAAAGCTTTTTGGATTCCAAAATTACGGTGTCATTCCTGATGTTGTAGTGATGGGAAAAGGAATGGGAGGCGGAATGCCTGTAGGTGCTTTCACGGCCTCCTCAGAAATGATGGATCTGTTGAGCCACAATCCAAAGTTAGGTCATATCACAACTTTTGGCGGACATCCTGTCATTGCGGCAGCCTGCTTGGCTACTTTGCAGGAAATTACCGAGACAAATTTGATAGCCGAAGCTTTGGAGAAAGAAAAGCTCTACAGATCACTTTTGGTACATCCTTTGATTAAAGAAATTAGAGGAAAAGGATTAATGTTAGCGGCAATGACAGAAAGCGCAACGATAACTAACGAAGTGGTTCTTCGCTGTCAAGATAAGGGACTTATTTTATTTTGGTTACTATTCGAAGAATGCGCCATCAGAATTACGCCACCATTGACCATTTCAGAAGATGAAATACGGGAAGGTTGTGCAATAATGATAGAAGTGATGGATGAAATTCAATTAACGATTGATAATCAGTAATTAACAATTATTTTCTGTTAATTAAATTGTTCACAACAATTCCAAATTTTTCTCACATTTACACCTAGGTTACCTATTTTTATTTTGGGCAAACTCATAAAACTAAAGTATGCAATTAAGCAACGAGGAAGAAGAATATAACTTATCCCTATCCAAATTTGAGTCAATGTTGAAAACCAACAAAGTGCTCTTTTTTGACTCCGAAGAATTTGAAGAAATCATTCTCCATTATCTCGATATGGGAAAAGCCAATTTGGCTAAAAAGGCTTTAAAACTGGCTTTAGAACAACACCCAAGATCAACTGGATTAAAACTTGTCCAGGTTGAAATGCTGGTCTATGATGACAAGCTCGAACAAGCTGAAAAGTTATTGAACGAATTGTACGCAATAGAACCAACTAACGAAGAAATTTATATTCAAAAAGCAAATATTTTCTCTAAAAGAGACAACCACGAGAAGGCGGTTGAACTGCTAAATATTGCTTTAAAATATACCGACGATTTAGCAGATGTCTATAATTTAATCGGGATGGAATACCTGTTTATGGACAATCTTGAAATGGCCAAAGAAAGTTTCATCAAATGTCTAGAAGAAGATCTTGAAGAACAATCGTCGCTGTATAATGTGGTCTATTGCTTCGAATTTTTAGACCAAAATCAGAAAGCTATTGATTATTTAAATATATATATTGATAAAAATCCGTATAGCGAAATCGCTTGGCACCAATTAGGTAGATTGCATTATGGCTTAAAAGAATATGAAAGTTCCATTCGTGCTTTTGACTATGCTACGCTGATCGACGATGAATTCTTGGGCGCTTTTATGGAAAGAGCTAAGGCATTAGAACGGTTGAAAAAATACAAAGAAGCTATAGAAAGCTACAACAGAACTATCGAATTAGATGAGCCTACTTCCTATGCTTTACTTCGAATAGGAAAATGTTATGAAAAATTGGGCAACAAAGTTCAGGCTTTAAAGCACTTCAATAAAACAGTTCATGAAGATCCACTTTTAGATAAAGGCTGGATTGCCATTACCGATTTTTATGTTCGCCAAAAAAATTACCAGAAAGCCTTATTTTTTGTCAATAAAGCATTAACTATTGACAATCAAAATAAGTTGTATTGGAAGCGTTTTGCCTCTATCAACAAACAATTGAATTTGTTTGAAGAGGCAGAGTTTGGATATAGAAAAGCAGTTGAATTTGGTGATTATCAATTAGACACTTGGTTGTTTTGGGTCGATACTCTCCAGTTTTTGGGCGAATTCGAAAGCGCGATTCAAACCTTGTTGCAAGCCACAGAGTATTTCCCGGAAGAAAACGAAGTAGAATATCGTTTGGCCGGATTATATTTTATGATTCAAGACGATACAAAGGCAAAATTTCATTTCAGTAATGCTATGCGTTTGAATTTTAATAATTACATTCTTATCGAGGATTTATTTCCGGTTGTTTGGGCTCGAAAAATGGTGCGAAATTACATTGCAAAGCACAATAAATAACGAATTCTATTTAACCATAAATTTTACAAATTTTCACAAATTAATTAGTATAAATTTGTGACCCGAGCAATAGCGAACGGGCGAAGCGAATTTGTGTTTTAAAAACAAATATGATGCTGGACACAATGCGAAAACGCTTTGGTTTACTGGGGCGCAACATTAGTTATTCTTTTTCGAAAGGGTATTTTACCGAAAAATTTAGCAACGAAAATTTCGCAGGTTGTACTTATGAAAATTTTGATATTGCAGAAATAGCGGCTTTCCCTGAAATCATAAAAAATACTTCCGATCTAAAGGGAATGAATGTAACGATTCCGTATAAGGAAGCGGTGATTCCTTATTTAGACAAATTATCAAAAAAAGCGACAGAAATTGGCGCAGTAAATACCATAAAATTTACTAAAAAAGGAAAGCTAAAAGGATACAATACGGACTATTACGGATTTATGAAATCACTAGAACCGTTATTGCAACCACATCATAAAAAAGCTTTGATTCTGGGAACCGGAGGCGCATCAAAAGGAGTTGCTTATGCATTGAAAGAATTAGGAATTCTGTACACATTTGTATCAAGAGAAGCTAAAGAAGGTAGTATTGATTACAACAGAATTAACGCAACTACTTTTGATAATTACCAAATAATTATCAATTCTACACCTGTTGGAACAAGCCCAAATACAGATGCTTTTCCGATGATTCCTTACGAATATTTTACAGAGAAACATATTGCTTACGATTTGATTTATAATCCCGCAGAAACCCAATTCCTCAAGAAAGCAGCTGCAAAAGCTGCGCAAACCAAAAACGGACAAGATATGCTTGTTTTTCAGGCGGAAAAATCGTGGAAAATTTGGAACAAGTAGTCGGTACCATCTACGACAATGAGACAACTAATAATAATCCTATTTATTTCTGGTCTCTTTTTAAAGAAATATTGTTCTACTACTATTGTTACCCTCCTCAATCTATTGTTACATTTAGGAATACTAATAAAAAATCCAAAACAAGGGATTAGTCCTCAAGCTGTTCTTAATTAAAATCCAAAAAAAAAGGTTCAACTTTAATTAAAAGCTAAACCCCTATATTTTCAACATACACACTTTAAAAAATAGTGGCAGTTAGACGACTCAATCAAAAAAACCTTTTAATACATTTTTTTAAAATGTTTAGGAGGCCATTGATTCAATGTTGCTATTTTCAGCGTTAATAGAATTCAAATTATTGAAATTTTTAATATTGTCATTCAATTTCAAAACTCGATTCAATTGTTTCTGAAGGATTATAGATTTATTGTAATATTTATATAATCCTTTTCCGATAAAAAAAGCTGTTAAGGAAACTCCTGTAAGTAAGCCAATTAAGTAGTAAGCGATCATAAATTCAATTTTTTTATAGTTAAAAACAAATGGGATATAATTAAATTGTTAGTTTTTTAAAACTAAATAACGTTCAAAATAATCTTTCTTTAATAATAATAATAACCATTATCAAATCACTTAAGAAGGAACATTTTAATAATTATCCTGCAAACATATTTACAATCAATCGGAAATAAAATTAAAATCGTTGAAAAGAAGAAAAACCCTTTGAATGACAATTTCTAGCTTTTTCTGTATGAAATAGAGGTGCAAAAAAGCAAATTTTTTAACAGAACATTAGCATCAATTATTACTTATTGCAAACAAGAATGAGGACTGTGTTTATGTAAAATAAGTAATGAAATGCAAAAAAATGTACGTATAAATAACTCATTATCAAATAACTAACTGTGAATTTGAAATAAAATAATATTTATTTAAAATCAAGTTTTTATTATGCTTCACGACTTAAACTGATTTTATGGTGCTTGTACGATAAGAGGTACGGCACAAAAATGATTGAAAAATTAAAAAGTAATCTTCAAAATAAAATCACGAACAATTATTGTATTATCAATCATTATAACTTTTGTTTAACTTATTATAAAAAAGCACTGTTTCTAATTAAAAGGAAGATTCAGTAAATGAGGATTGGTGTTGGAATAATTCTGAATTTTTATAAATTATTTCCAAAAGAACTTAAGAAAGCATTATTGATTGCGTCAAAACCACAACAATCAATATAAGATCGATATCAATTTTGCACCAAATTTCACGATACAAAAATGGCAAGTTTTTCTTAAACACCTTACAAATATTTTTCTAATATTATTTCCAATTTACTTAAAGAGAAACCTTTGCTATTTAAGAATACGCAACTTTTATCTTTTTCTAGTCAGATAACAACCTTGAGATAAAGTTAAAGTACAATTGAAAGGTATTAGTAGTAGTATCGACAAAAGAAACTACTAAAGTAAATTAATTCAAATCAATACCATCCATTTCAAGTATCTCAACACGATCATTGCCTTGATTTGGCTCATATTTATCTGTGCTACTTTGACACCATTTTACCAATACCTTGAGCTGGCAAGAGGAGAAACATCCAATGTCAATATTTAATCCAAGTAATCCTGCGATACTTTGCTTGTAACGATTCGATTTGGAATTCCCTGAGAAATAGATCTGTTTAATTATTCACAATCTAATCTTCCAACATTAAATCCAGCAATAAAAGCTTCGCTCGTATTTTCGCCATTGAATTACAGACATGGGTTCAATCACATTGCATATCCTTCGAAATATTCTTTTCTATAAGCGAGGATAAGTATTTTTCTTAATTGCATCTTGATAACTCTTTGAAAATTATAGTGCAAACATATTTACAACGTCTGATAAAAATTATTAAAATCGATTAAAAGAAAGAAAACGCCATAAATTGAAACCTCAACATAGTTTGCCGATAAAAAAAAGCAGAAATCCAATTGGTGATACAAGAAACATATCAAAGCAAATTAAACTTTATTACACAAAAAATAAAAAATCTATCTGTAAAATTTGACTAGACTACAAAACATCATCTCTTTAATCAATGAAAAAAAAATCATTTAGAGAAAAATCTAATACTTCAGATATAGTGGCAGTTCGAATAATTTCATCGATTCCCTTTTGAAGCAACAACGGCGTTGTATATTTTCGACTGCTGGCAATTATGGTATCTTCGAGCATCATTTTAAAAAAATATTTTCCGTTGGCAGCTCTTGCCTTTACATAAGTATATTCCGCGATATTAACTTTTATGGCTTCTATAGTATCTTCACACTCCATCTTGAGTTCGTAGGATGGACTTGTGAAAATAGTTTTCCCTTTTCGGGAGGTAAATACAAATTTGTAGCGATCATCAAATCTTTTGCTGATAACGAATGTTCCCATGGTGTATGCGTATTGTAAATGGAGTTATAATGAATAAGAAAGAATCTCTACTTTTAGAAATTGTGCTACAAATTAGATTTTTACATTGTCATAATTTAGCTTTTAAATTAGCTTTTACTTCACCAAACCATTCGTCACGAAGAATACTCAATACAATACTGTCTCGCCTTGCTTCGCCACCAAATGTTGGCATATGATTTCTAAGAACGCCTTCAAATTTGCAACCTATGCTTTTCATTGCGGCAATGCTTCGTTGGTTGTTGTTATCGGCGCGAAATTCTACGCGTTCCATTCCCAAGGTTTCAAAAGCAAATTGTAAGAGCAAAAATTTACAATGTTTATTAAGTCCAGTTCCACGGAAATCTTTTCCATACCAGGTGTAGCCTAATTGTAGAGTTTTAAACGCCAATTGAATGTCGTAAAAACGAGTGCTTCCGGCGTATTCTCCTGATTTCTTGTCGAAAACAATGAATGGAAATTCAGTTTTATTTGCTTTAGCTTTTAAAGCCAATTGAATATAGTGAACTAGGTTCTCTTGTCCATCGGCTCGAACCAATGAATATTGCCAAGTTTCGGGTTCGTTGATCGAGATTTTCAATAAGTTTTCAACATCGGATTCGCGTAAGGGACGAAGCCGAACTAGGTCATCTTCAAGGACCGTATTTTGTGGGATTTCGAAAATTTCTTTCATTACGATAATTTTAAAAAAGGTCCAAGGACTTGTCTACCGATAGCCAAGTGAGAAGATTAAACAGATTTAGACGAAATTTTTTATTCGGGTTTGCAACGAAGCAAACCTATTCGTTCATTTCATCATAACGAACCGGAATTTGTGGGTCGTATAAAGGACATTTGAATTCTTCCAAAGTATCGGCTAAAAGATTCATAGTTTTTCCTTCAGTTCCGTAGCAATCGATTTGGATACTTTGAGGAGTAGTTTTGATATGGAAAGCCCCTTTTCCTTTTGTGTTTTTCCAGCTATTTTCGTCTACTTTTTCCCAACTTGAAAACACTGTACTAATACGATTCATGATTACTTGCACAGGTAGCGGTTCTAAACCTTCGACTTCTTGTTGTTCGACCAAAGCTTCATAAACCAAATGATGGTTGAGATAGATTCCGTCTTGATATTGCCAAAAAAGTAATTCGTACATTTTGAAATTTGAAGTTGTAAGTTGTAAGTTGTAAGTTGTAAGTTGTAAGTTGTAAGTTGTAAAAAGTAAATATTAAAATCCGTTTTTATCGGCGTTTTTGCTTTAGCAAATGGGCGTTTATCCGCGTTCCAAAAGCTAAGGTAATTTAATACTCAAAAGTACCGTATTCGCTGGTAATAGTCAGTTTTTTAGCATCAGCAGCTTCTACTCTACCCACGATTTGCGCATTGACATTGAATGATTTTGAAATAGCAATAATATCGTGTGCAACAGCTTCCGGTACATAAATTTCCATACGATGACCGCAGTTGAAGACTTGGTACATTTCTTTCCAATCCGTTTTGGATTGTTCTTGAATTAATTGGAATAATGGAGGAACCGGGAATAAATTGTCTTTTATAATATGTAAATCGTTGACAAAATGCAGAATTTTGGTTTGTGCTCCACCGCTGCAATGCACCATTCCATGAATTTCATTGGATGTATATTTATCCAAAATTTTCTTGATAATTGGCGCATACGTTCTGGTTGGCGAAAGCACTAATTGACCGGCGTCGATTGGCGAATTTTCTACAGCATCGGTTAATTTTACTTGACCTGAATAAATCAAATCTTCTGGAACTGCAGCATCGTAACTTTCCGGATATTTGGTGGCTAAATATTTCCCAAAAACATCGTGTCGTGCCGAAGTCAAACCGTTGCTGCCCATTCCGCCATTATAGCTTTTTTCGTAAGTGGCTTGACCAAAAGATTCCAATCCTACGATCACATCGCCCACTTTTATATTGGCATTATCAATTACCTTAGAACGTTTCATTCGAGCTGTAACTGTTGAATCCACTATTATAGTACGAACAATATCGCCCACATCGGCAGTTTCGCCACCGGTAGAATGTATGGTCACGCCAAAAGAATCGAGTTCTTTGATTAATTCTTCGGTTCCGTTGATGATGGCCGAAATTACTTCGGCAGTTATTAGGTTCTTATTTCTTCCAATCGTAGAAGAAAGCAAAATATTATCAGTTGCTCCTACGCACAATAAATCGTCAATATTCATAATCAAGGCGTCTTGCGCGATACCTTTCCAAACTGAAATATTGCCAGTTTCTTTCCAATACATATAAGCCAAAGACGATTTGGTTCCGGCTCCATCGGCATGCATGATGAGACAATACTCTTCATCATTAGTCAAATAATCAGGCACGATTTTGCAAAAAGCCTGCGGAAATAATCCTTTGTCGATGTTTTTTATGGCATTGTGCACATCTTCTTTGGATGCTGAAACACCGCGAAGTGCATAACGTTTGCTGGACTCTGAACTCATTTTGTTGGTGTGTAGTTTTGTTGCTTGTCCGCCAAAGGAGGATGGCGCAAATATAAATATTTTTTTGGTGTTTGCCTATTTGGTTTTGTATGGGTTTTGAAAAGTTATCAAAGAAAAAATGCCCATCCAAAACTGGATAGGCATATTATAAAGTGAAATGATGCTTATTTCGTTAGCAATAATTCTCTATATTTCGTTAGCGTCCAAGATTCATCATCTACTAACAACTCCAACTTATCGCAGTGATTCCTAATTTCTTCGAAATAAGGTTTCACTTTATTGCAATACGCTTCAGCCATTTTTTGTGCATCTGTCAGAAGATTTGCTTTCTTTCTTTCGTTAATCATTGCCTCAACTTTTGAATTGATACCTTCGATGTGACCGGAGATTTCTCTAATGAGAATTATTTGCTCTTTAGCCAAAGTTTTGAATTCGTCACCAAAAATTTCCTTCAAGCCCTTTACGTTTTCAATCAAAGTGTTTTGATAGCGAATAGCTGTTGGAATTACGTGATTAATAGCTAGGTCTCCTAAAACTCTACCTTCGATTTGGATTTTTTTTGTATATTCTTCCAATTCGATTTCGTAACGGGCTTCCATTTCGACATGATTCAAGATTCCCATTTCTGAAAACAAATCCAAAGCTTGTTTAGAAGCTCTTGCTTTCAATGCTTCAGGAGTGGTTTTGAAATTGCTCAACCCTCTTTTAGCTGCTTCTTTTTCCCATGCTTCGCTATAACCATCGCCCTCAAAAAGGATTTTTTTAGAAACTTTGATGTATTCTCTTAAAACATTGAAGATAGCATCATCTTTCTTCATATCCTTATTTTCAATCAAGGCATCAACCTCAATTTTGAAATCTTTCAATTGTTTGGCCACAATGGTATTTAAAGTAGTCATCGCATTCGAACAATTTGCAGAAGAGCCTACCGCTCTAAACTCAAATTTATTTCCCGTGAAGGCAAATGGCGAAGTCCTATTTCTGTCCGTGTTATCAAGAATTACTTCTGGAATTTTCCCAACTACATTTAATTTTAAATCAGTTTTCTCTTCTGGTGATAATTTGCCATTGGAAACACCTTCTAATTCGGCCAAAACTTTGGTTAATTGCTCTCCAATAAAAACGGAAATAATTGCCGGAGGTGCTTCATTTGCCCCTAATCTGTGATCATTGCTTGCTGTTGCAATCGCTGCTCTCAACAAGGTTTCATAGTCATTTACAGCTTTGATTGTATTGATGAAGAAAGCCAAAAACTGTAAATTACTCATCGGAGTTTTACTTGGACTCAACAAATTCACCCCAGTGTCAGTTGCTAATGACCAGTTGTTGTGTTTCCCTGAACCGTTTACTCCCTTGAATGGTTTTTCGTGTAACAACACTTTCAAATCGTGTCGTTCTCCTACTTTTTGCATAATGTCCATCAACAAACAGTTATGATCTACGGCAAGATTTGTCTCTTCGAAAATTGGAGCCAACTCAAATTGATTTGGAGCCACTTCATTATGACGCGTTTTAACCGGTATTCCAAGCAACATGCATTCTTGTTCCAAATCTCTCATATACGTTAAGGCACGACTCGGTATAGAACCAAAATAATGGTCATCCAATTGTTGACCTTTGGCAGAAGTGTGTCCTAATAGCGTTCTTCCTGTCATCACAAGATCTGGACGAGAGTTTGCGAGTGCGCTGTCTATTAGAAAATATTCTTGTTCCCAACCAAGAGTTGCAGTCACTTTCTTCACGTTTTTGTCGAAATATTTACATACTTCTGTAGCCGCTTCATCAATGGCAGACAAGGCTCTCAATAGCGGAATTTTATTGTCTAATGCTTCGCCGGTGTACGAAATAAAAACTGTCGGAATACATAAAGTTGTTCCATATATAAAAGCTGGCGATGTGGGATCCCAAGCAGTATAACCTCTTGCTTCAAATGTATTCCTGATTCCACCATTGGGGAAACTGGACGCATCTGGCTCTTGTTGCACTAATTGACTACCTCCAAATTTTTCAACTGGATCACTACCGTCATAGGAAGTTTCGAAGAAAGCATCGTGTTTTTCGGCAGTACTTCCTGTGAGGGGCTGAAACCAGTGTGTATAATGTGTTACACCTTTTGATAAAGCCCATTCTTTCATACCCATAGCGATATAATCGGCTAATTTTCTGTCGATTTTACTGCCATGTCTAACCGCTCCATGTACACCCTTATAAGCATCTGAAGTCAAATATTGCTTCATTGCTTTTTCGTTAAAAACATTTGACCCAAAGAGAATAGATTTTCTGTCTAATTCTTCAAATTGTATCATTTTTCTAGATGAAGCTTCTTTAAGAGCTTGAAAACGTAATGTTGACATATTTCAGATAATTTTTATCAAAGATAATTATTATTTTAAGCATATAAAAAATATATTATTTAAAATATAACCTATTGAAAAATGGGGTATTCATAAAAATAACATTAGAAAATTAATTTACACCCCATTGTTTTATACTAATAATACTTTTAATTTATATTTGCACAATAATAAAAGAACACTTAATTAATAAATATTGTTATGGCAAAGATTAAACTAGAATACCTTTGGTTAGACGGTTACGAACCAACTCAAAATCTTAGAAGTAAAACAAAAGTTGAAGAACACGAAAATTTCAAAGGAACGTTAACAGAAATAGGAAATTGGTCATTTGATGGTTCATCAACAAAACAAGCTGAAGGCGGTTCTTCTGATTGTCTTTTAGTTCCAGTTGCTATATATCCAGATCCAACCCGTATCAACGGATACTTAGTAATGACCGAAGTTATGTATGCCGATGGTAGCGCTCATCCATCAAACGGTAGATCAACTATTGATGATGATGGTGATTTCTGGTTTGGTTTCGAGCAAGAATATTTTATTATGGATACTAAAACCTTATTGCCTCTAGGATTTCCTGTAGGTGGATACCCTGCTCCACAAGGCATGTACTATTGTTCAGTAGGTGGGAAAAATACTCATGGAAGAAAATTAGTAGAAGAGCACGCAGATTTATGTATCGCAGCGGGACTTAATTTTGAAGGTATTAATCAAGAAGTTGCTTGCGGCCAATGGGAATTTCAATTGTTTGCCAAAGGAGCCAAGAAAGCCGGTGATGAAATCTGGGTTGCTCGATATTTATTAGATCGTTTAACTGAAAAATATGGTTACTATATTGAATATCACCCAAAACCACTAGGTGATACAGACTGGAATGGTTCAGGTATGCACGCTAACTTCTCTAACGAAGTATTAAGAACTTGCGGAGATAAAGCGATATATGATAAAATTTGTGAAGCTTTTCGTCCAGTTGTTGAAGAGCATATAGCAGTTTATGGAGCATACAACGAGCAACGTTTAACTGGTAAACACGAAACGGCATCTATCCACGATTTCTCTTATGGAGTATCAGATAGAGGAGCCTCAATACGAATTCCGTTATACACCGTTCAACATGGCTGGAAAGGTTATCTTGAAGACAGAAGACCTGCATCTAACGGTGATCCATATAAAATTGCTGCAAGAATAATCAAAACTGTTAAATCAGCATTGTAAATCTTATATTATATAATTATAAAGTGCTTTCAGAAATGGAAGCACTTTTTTTGCCTTTATTATAAAAATAATGAGTGAAGATAAAAAATCAAAAAGTATCTTTACCAATCAATAAAATAATCGATTTATGATTGTCTGGATTATATTTTTAGCTGCTATCTTGCTATTTCTTGCACTTGACTTAGGTGTTTTCAATAAAACACCACACATTATTAGCACCAAAGAAGCTAGCAAATGGACTGCAATTTGGGTAAGCTTATCCTTCCTTTTTTCGGGAGTGATTTATTGGCTATATGCTAATAATTACATTGCAAACCCTGATGAACTGAAACCATCTGCCGCGTCAATAAAATATATTACTGGATACTTAATTGAATTGTCATTGAGTGTAGACAATATATTTGTCATCGCCATAATTTTTTCATCCTTTAAAATTCCGCAAAAATATCAGCATCGTGTTTTATTTTGGGGAATCATGGGCGCTATTATTTTTAGAGGGTTAATGATATATTTTGGCGTTTTGCTTATCAATAAATTCAGTTGGACTACTTATATCTTTGGACTTTTCTTAATTTTTACAGCAGCAAAAATGCTTTTTTCAAAAGAGGATGAGAAATTTGAACCAAAAAATTCTTTTGTTTACAAAGCGTTACGAAAAATAATACCTGTTACAAGTCATATAGACGGAGAACACTTCTTTATAAAAAGAAGACACCTAACTGCTGCTACTCCACTTTTTGTGGCGCTAATCGTCATCGAAGTTATGGACGTAATCTTTGCGTTGGACAGTGTTCCCGCTATTTTAGCAATAACTTCTGACCCCTTCTTAGTCTTTAGTTCTAATATTTTTGCCATCTTGGGATTGCGTTCTATGTACTTTTTCCTGGCTAATATGTTGACTAAATTCAGTTACTTAGAATACAGTTTGATTGCTATTTTGAGTTTTGTGGGTTTTAAAATGTTGTCCCATGATTTTGTTGAAATTCCTGAATGGGCTTCGTTAACCTTTATTGCCCTTTCCCTATTAATAGGAATTATAGTTTCCTTGCAACTGAGCAAAGAAGAAGATGTAGAAAAATAAGGAAGGCGTTATTGATTAATATCCAGTCCGATTAATTGCGATTCACTTCAATTATGTTTGGAATAACTATAAAACAGATTCACTATAGATAGTCGGACATATTCATAAAAAAAGGAAATCTCACGATTTCCTTTTTTTTATGACTTGAATTTGTACTTAGAAATTAATCTTTTTAATTTCAGTCTCTTTAATGTTTAATGCGCTCATAACATCCGAATAATTATTCTTATTTATTGATGTAGAAAAACTTGCGGGCACAATTACAATTCTAAAAGTTTGATTATTCAAATATTGTGGTGTTAAAGATAAATTATAAGTACCACCCGCGTAAATGGTAAAATCTTCCAAACTAAAATCAAAATCATAATCTAATTCTCCTTGTGGAAGGAAAAGAGTTCTAGGAATAAGTTGCCAAATTGGAGTAGTCGAATTGATTGTTCCAGACAATCTGTAAATCAAAACAACATCCGAAGCATAAATTGTAGGCGTGAACTTTTGATAAACGATATACCCATCAACTGGATCAAGAACAAAATTAATATTTTTAATTTCAAAAACTTCTGCTATTGTATCGTTATCAACAGAATTATCTTCCACTGTACATCCTTGCAAACTAAACATTCCTACTACGGCTATAAGCGTAATTATCTTTTTCATAATATATTCTTTTTTTATGGGTTCATTAAAGCTATTCCAAAAACCAAACCAAAATTTTATTTTATGGTAAATTTAATGAAAATAAATTGAATTATATTTGTGCTTATGCAAGACAAACTAAAATTATACATGGTAATGCTGGGCTGCAAACCCGAAGGCAGATTTACAGAACAACACGATATTTTTTTTGGAATTGGCAAATCCTTAAAAGAATTGATCCCACAAATGAAAGCTTTTTGGCCTGAAGCCATAGGAAAAATTCATATTGACGCCTGGAGAGAAGTTACTGTAGTTGATGATTTTTCGATTGAAATTGTTCTTAAAAATTCAACTTCTAAACCCGTATTGGAAAATTTATTTTTCATCAATCTTGGCGGTTATAAGGAAAATGAATTTGAAGAATATCATTATAAAATACTCACTATCGCCGAAAATTTAGGCTCTGCCTCCAAAAAAGCTAAAGCAACCACTTTTTACAAACATTTCGGTTTCAAAGGAGCCACTTCACACATCGATGACAAATACGGAATTGACGTTGATGATATTTATAATGTTGCGGATATTTTGTCTGCACATCATAAAGAATCGCATTCATTAAAAATCACGAAAATAAAAACTGCCTTTGAAGAAGACCATTTGCATATTGGTTATTTGAAACTAGATAAAATCTTGGATTAAAACTCCATTAAACCCTAAAAATCGATTTCTATATAGGGAAGCAATTAACACAACTTTTGCCGCGCAAAAAGCGGTTCCATTTTATAGATAAAAAAAAACCGATTTTCATCGGGATAAGCGATGATTATTACAAAAATTTTCTTAAATATTCTAAGCCACCATTCCCTTCACAAACTCCTCCACAAACTCCTTCATTTTAGCAATAATTCTATCGCCAATAACTCTGGCTTGAAGAATGCTAGGTCTATTGTCTAAACACTGGAAAACTTCGTCTTTTATAGGTTCGCGACCGCTGTAGATATAGGCATCTATAAGTGATTTGAATTGTGCTTTGTCCAAATGTTCGTCTTCACATAGTTTGCCTAATGCGAGTACTTTTTGGTCTTGCCAGAATTTCTCAAATTCATCTTCAATGCTGTCTCCGTCCTTGATGTGGGGCATGTTCTCATCGATAAATTTCTGAATCAATTCTCGTTTGCTTCTCAACTGAATATCGCCACCCAATAAATCAATGATGGCTTTTCTTTGTGCAGCGGCTGCCGATGTTTTTTCGCCTTTTAATTGTGCTAACAATTTTATGATATAAGCCACATTGATTTGGTCTCTATGGATTAATTCCAATTCAAAATCAATATCATCGAGAATCGAAGTCTTTTGTTTTTCGTTATCCCGCTTTACCTTTTCGTATAAGTCTAAATACTTGCTTTTGTAATCTTCAAATTCCTGCTCGTCAATTCCTAAATCGTCCCAATCAAAATCGGTGTAGGATTGCAATACGTTCATGGCTCGCATTACTTTTCGAAAGGCTTGTACAAATTGAACTTCATCCTCTTCACTCTCCAAGTCATTTACGCTGTGGTAGGATGGTGTGATTTCTCGTAAAAGTTTCAGTGCCTCGTCAAACTTATCCGCTATTTTTTCATATTCGGGCATGGTAACCACTTCAATAGCATCTTTGTTAGAAAACAAAGTAATGGCATCGTCAGTGGCTTTTTTGAGGTTTCTAAAGGACAAAATGTTTCCTTGTGACTTCTGTTCTCCAAGGATTCGATTGGTTCTCGAAAAAGCTTGTATCAAGCCGTGTTGTTTCAAGTTTTTGTCCACATAAAGCGTATTAACTTTTTTTGCATCAAAACCTGTAAGCATCATATTCACAACGATTACAATGTCTAAACGGTCTTTCTCATTATTGAAGTTTTCCTTTTCACGGTCTTTTAACCGTTTGCTTATGTTTTGAGCATATTTTTGAAATGATTCACTGTCTTTTGTCGAATAGCTAGTGCCAAACATGGTGTTATAATCGCTTATGTAATTTTCTAGTTTATCACGACTATGGCTTGATTTATAGTTGGCTTTCGGTTCGGCAGCCCAATCATAATCTTCCTCTTCTGGAAGATAATCCTGTGCTTCGTCTGAATCTTCATTAGTGCCATAGGTGAAAACAGTGGCAATACGCAAATCGTGTTCACCAGCGATTTTCTTTTGCTGAAACAAATCATAATACCGAATCAAATTATCAATACTGCTTACAGCTAACAACGCTGAATAATCTCTACTAAAGGTTTTCTGATTGTGATAGGCAATAATATAATCAACGATTTTATTGATTCTCTTTTTTGAATCCAACACCTCTTGTTTATCAATATCTTCGACTGGGATGTCGATAAAAGAATTGCTCTTGTTTTTGTATTTTCCCACATATTCAATCCCAAAACGCAATACGTTTTCATCCCGAATAGCATCAGTAATCACGTATTTATGAAGGCAGTTGCCAAATAAATCTTTGGTGGTGCGTTTTCCTAAATCATTTTTGGAAGCATTTTCAGCAAAAATAGGCGTTCCTGTAAAACCAATTAACTGACTTTTATCAAAAAATTTAGTAATTCGATCGTGAGTTTCTCCAAATTGGGAACGGTGACATTCATCGAATATAAAGACGATTTTTTTGTGTCGTAACGCTTCAATTTTACCTGCAAAACGGTCTGAAACCGCATTGTTCAATTTTTGAATGGTAGTTAAAACCAACTTGGTGTTATCCGTTAATTGCCGTACCAAGGATTGGGTATTATCCGTAACATCAACGCTGTCTTTTTTGAAAGCATTAAATTCATTCATGGTCTGGAAATCCAAATCTTTCCTATCGACTACAAAAACGACTTTGTAAACCTCGGGCAATTCCATTACGATTTGGCTTGCCTTGAACGAAGTTAAGGTTTTACCTGAACCTGTGGTGTGCCAAATGTAAGCGTTGTCATTCGAGTTTTTGATTTGATGAATAATGGCTTCCGTGGCAAAATATTGATACGGTCTCAACACCATCATCACTTTATGGGTTTCGTTAATCACGATATAATGCGCTATCATTTTGCCCAAATGAGTGGAGTTCAAAAAAGCAGCTGCAAACTCGGTTAACTCGGTAACATTTTTATTATTGGCATCCGCCCAAAAGAAGGTTTGTTTTACGGATTGCAATTTATTGTTTGCCAAATATTTGGTATTCACGCCATTGCTTATCACAAACAATTGAACGTATTGAAACAAGCCGTGATTGCTCCAAAAAGAATGCAATTGGTAGCGGTTAATTTGGTTGAATGCTTCTTTAATTTCTAAACCAGAACGTTTGAGTTCTATTTGTACCAAAGGCAAACCATTGACCAAAAGCGTTACATCAAAACGGTTTTTATAGCTTCCTTCGAGACTGATTTGATTGCTAACTTGAAACAGATTTTTGCTATTGTCCTCCGCATTAAAAAAACGAACATAAAAAGAACTGCCATCTTCCTTGATCAATTGAAAACGGTCTCGCAGCGTTTTGGATTTTTCAAAAACATTGCCTTTGGCTAAATGATTGATGATAGCATCAAATTCTTTGGCTGTAAAAGTAGTTTCGTTAAAAAGTTCTAATTGACTTTGTAAATTGGAAACCAAAGCTTCGCCATCGGTAATGGTTACAGACGCATAGCCTAAACCTCGCAATTGCTTGATTAAGTTGTTTTCTAGTACTGCTTCAGATTGATGACTCATTTTTATTACAAGGTGTTATTTTTTATCTTACTATTCTCAAATAGTTAATATTATGTTTACTGATATTGTATTTATTTAAAAAAGTAATATATTTGCATCATAATTACAACAAAAACGATTCAAAGATAAAAGGATTGGGGAGTCCCCGGTCGAGCAGAAGCCAAACAATTTGTTTGGCTTTTGTTTTTTATGGAAATATCTTGAGCCCATATCTTTTGCCGTTTTTAGTATATATTTTTTTCTCTAAAACTTCGTATGCAGGATTCGCTCTTTTAGGCTCAATAACATAGCGCGCTATGGGATAAGCTATTAAATCAGCTAATTGCAATCCGTTTATGTTTTCTTTTTTATCTCTAAAAGTAATCTTTATGCCTACTTCCAGTAAGCGATCTGAACTTACATAAGCAGTTCCCCTTGAAACCAATCGTTGAAAATGTTCGTCTAATTTTTTATCTTCCTTTTTTCCTCTTTTTTCAATAATTATTTCTAATTGTTTGCTAACGTCTTTTATTTCATCTAAACTGAAAATGGCTCTTTCTACAATAAAGGATAAGGCTACCTCATACACATCATTTGATAATTTGCCGTAGGTATTAATGTACTTTTCTTTATGTATTGCCGAAGCTAAAATTCTATATTTTGAATTTTCGATTACATCATTAATCCTTAAATAAAAATTACGCTTAATTTCTAAATCGAATAAAATTTGAAATTCTTTTTCGCATTTTCTAATGTCTCTTGAATGCAAAATGACTTCTTTATTTTGCCAAAATTCTTTTTTGATAGAATTAATAGTATCGCGAGTTTGAATATAATTTTCTTCGCTGGTAATTAAACCACATAATAAAAAAACAGGAAAAGAAGCATCTAAGGTTGCTAAACCGTGATCGCCACTTTCATCAATAAACAGATAGTATTTTTTTATTAGACCACTCATATTGTTTACGTTACAAAAACATTTGCTGTAACAACCCTTTTTTAAAGCTTTGCGTTTGGTTGATTTGTTGGTTGGTGCTTTCTATTTTAGTATCGATACTCGATAAAAAATTGGCGATTTTTTGTTGTTCTTGAAGTGATGGAACTTGTATTTTAAATTTTCTAACATTTTCCATTGAAAGAGCAGGTTGCGA
>CAMDGJ010000025.1 GCA_945897545.1 Flavobacterium psychrophilum | reverse complement strand
GGCGCCCAGAATATCACATTATCGCCACCCATATAAAGATGCGGATTCAAATCAGTTACTAGACCAAAGAAATCAAAGTTCAAACCAATTGCCAATGGAATTAATCCTAAAATTGCTGTTAAAGCTGTTAGTAAAACAGGTCTTAAACGTGATTTTCCTGAAGCAATAATTACTTCTTTGATTTCTGTAATTGTTAAATCGTCGTGTGAACTGAGCTTCTTTTGAGCTACTTTTTCGTCTAATAGTAATACAAAGAAATCCATTAATACGATTCCGTTTTTAACTACAATTCCAGATAAGGCAATAATTCCCATCATCGTCATAAGGATTACGAAATCCATATTACAGAAAATATATCCGTAAAAAACTCCTGAGAAACTCAATAAAACAGTGAACATGATAACTAAAGTTTTTGAAACCGAGTTAAACTGCAACACAATAATAATCGTTATACTTGCTAATGCCAAAAGTAGCGCGCCAAACAAGAAACTGGAATCTTTTTTCTGTTGTTCTTGCTCACCTGAAAACGAATAGGTAATATCACCTGCCATTTTATAATTGGCTGTTTTTAGTTCAGTTTCGATTTGTTTGGTAATTCCGTCGCCATTGGCTCCCGTCAATACATTTGAATAAATGGTAATGACACGTTTAGAATCTTTACGTTTTATTTGATTAAACGTGTATTTTTTCTCGGTGGTAGAAATTGCAGAAATCGGAACTTGAATAATTTGTCCGTTGTTCTGATTACGGAAAGTTACCGGCTGGTTAAACAATACACTTTCGCTTTTGCGTTGGTCTTCCTGCAAACGCATCGTGATGTCGTAATCGTCTTTTCCTTCTTTGTATTTCGAGATTTCTTGACCATAAATAGCGCGACGCATCGTGTAACCAACTTGACCTGTAGTTGCGCCTAAACTTCCTACGCCAACTCGATCGATTTTCATTTCGAGTTCAGGCGATTCTTTATTAACGTCAATATTCAATTTTTCGATTCCAGAAATATTTTTCGAATTGATAAAAGTGATGACTTTATCGGCTTCTAACAACATTTGATCGTAGTTTGTTCCTGCTAATTGCAAACTAATAGGATAGCCAGATGGCGGTCCAGCAGCGTCTTTTTCGACTGTGATTTTGGCGCCAGCAATATTTTGTACTTTGGCTCGAATTTCTTCTAAAACATCATTGGTATCAATTCCGCGACGCAAGTTGAATTCTACAAAATTGACTGTAACTTTTCCTTTATAAGGCGTTTCAGATTGGTTGCCAACATCAACGTTTGGATTTCCTGCACCCATTCCCACTTGAGAAATAATACTTTCTGCTAAGAAATTTTCGTTGGTATTTTTGTCAACATATTTCGTCAGCACTTCAATTACTTGTTTTTCAACAAATAAAGTAGCTTTATTGGTTTTCGAAATATCTGTTCCTTGCGGATATTCGATATAGACGATGTTTTGTTTGGGTACATTATTCGGGAAAAACAACACTTCTCTAGGAAAAATTCCAAGCAAAACGAAGGAGAAAAAAAGCAAAAATACAATTACTCCTAGCGAAATCACGGCACGTTTTCCAGATAAAATTTTACCTAAGAAAACTTGGTATTTTTTTTCTAAGCTTGGAAAAAAACTATGTTGGAAGTCTTGTGTCCATTGGTACAATTTAATATGGTACAACCACATTAATCCCAATGAAATCAATAATAAATGACCAATTGCTCTCATCCAAGTGGTATCCGAAATATAACCTGGAACGGCAAATAATAAGCCCGAAGCTAAGAAAATAATGGAATATTTTTTAATAGCACTTTTAGTAATATTTGTGTCTTCAATATCCATAAATCCACCTGTCATTGCCGCATTGATAACCATAGCCACAAATAAAGATGCTCCTAAAACGCAGGACAAAGTTATCGGGAAATAGATCATAAATTTCCCAACGGTTCCTGGCCATAATGCTAATGGTATAAATGCTGCAAGTGTCGTTGCAGTTGATGAGATTACAGGCCAAGCGATTTCGCCAATACCAATTTTTGAGGCTTCGATTCGTCCCATTCCTTTTCGCATATTGGCAAAAACATTGTCGACTACCACAATTCCATCATCGACCAGAAGTCCTAATCCCATTACTAATCCGAACAAAACCATTGTATTTAAAGTAAATCCAAAGGCTGATAAAATAGCAAATGCCATCAACATCGAAAGTGGAATTGCTGCCCCAACAAAGAGTGAATTTCGCAATCCCATTGTAAACATCAAAACAATCATAACTAGAATAATTCCGAAGATAATATGGTTTGATAATTCGTTTACCTGATGTTTTACAGTTTCCGATTGATCGTTAGTGATTGTAAGACTCAAATCTTTTGGCAATACTTTTTCTTGTGCTGTTTTTATAATTTCTTTGATTTGTTCGATGGCAGAAATCATATTTTGGCCCGATCGTTTCTTAACATTTAACATGACCACTTCTTGCCCAGATTCGCGAGCGTAAGTTGTTTTTTCTTTTTCTTTAAAACTTACAACGGCAATATCTTTTAAGTAAACGGTTCCGCCATATGATTTCACAATAATATTGTTGAGCTGTTCTGGATTCGAAATTTCGCCAACAATTCGAATATTGTTTCTTGACCCTTGAGATACGAGATTTCCGCCAGAAAGCGTCATATTTTCATATTTTACGGCGTTCTGAATATCATCGAAACTTACTTTTGCAGCACTCATTTTGAAAACATCGATAGCGATTTCTACTTCTTTATCATCTACACCAAGAATATCTACTTTTTTGACTTCAGGAACATTTTCGATTTCGTCTTGCAGATACTCACCAAATTTTTTGAGTTGTTGGGTGGTATAATTTCCTTGTAAGTTGATGTTCAATATGGGTACTTCTTCTGAAATATTGATGTTGAAAACATTGGGTTCGACTTTGCTTCCATTATCCAGATTAGGCCAATCGGTTTTGGCTTTCGATTGGTCGACCTTGTCTTTTATTAAAACTTTTGCTTCTTCGATCGAAATTTTTTGATCAAATTCAACGATAATCATACCGTAATCTTGAAAAGAGCTAGAGGTTACTTTCTCAACGCCCGAGATGTTTTTGAATTGATCTTCTAAGGGTTTTATGACTAATTTCTCCACATCCTCTGAAGAATTTCCCGGAAAAATCGATGATACAAATATTTTGTTTTCTAATATTTCAGGAAAATCTTCTCTTGGCATATTAATATATGCTAAGGTTCCCATTACGACAATGATGAGTGTCAAGATATAAACCGTTATACGGTTGTCGACAGCCCAACTTGATATTCCGAATTCGTGGGTTTTGTGTTCCATATAAGCCCCCTAACCCCCGAAGGGGGAACTCCTATTAGAGGTAAATAGGTTTTAATTTATTATTTTATAATCTAATATTTATATTCAAGTCAGTGATCCCCCCTTCGGGGGCTAATGGGGCTAGAAATTAAGTTTCGTTCCTTCTGCAATTGTATTCAATCCTTCAGCTACAATAACATCCGAGGCGTTTAAACCCGAGAGTATTTCAGTAACATTTCCCGACGATTGACCAGACTTCACGATTACTTTTTTGGCAATGCCTGTTTTTCCATTTGAATTGGTTACGATATAAACAAATTTATTTTTTTGACCATCCTCTTGAATGACATTCGTAGGAACCACGACTGCATTTTTGCTACTGTAGTCCGTAATTTTAAGACTAGCCACCTGATTCGGGCGTAATAAATTATCTGGGTTTGGAACTCCTACTTCAATGCCAAAACTACGGTTGCTAGGATTCACAAAATTCCCTATTTGACGAACTTTCCCTATGTAGGTTTTTCCTAAGGACGACAAGAAAACATCAACCTCTGTTCCTACTTTTAGTTTGCCAATATAGGTTTCAGGAATCGATGTAGAAACGTACATATTCGATAGATTTACGATACGCATTAAACCTTGTTGACTTGGTGCAACTACTTGTCCTTTTTCTACAAAAACTTCGTCGATAGTTCCGCCGAAAGGTGCTCTAATAATAGTTTTTGATAATTGAGCTTTAATTTGTGCAACGCCTCTTTGAGCCGAAATCATTTGGGTTTGTGCTTGTAAATACTGAATTTCAGAACCAATTTTTTGATCCCATAGATTTTTTTGACGCTCAAAGGTGGTTTTTGCCAAAGCATATTGGCTTTCTAGACTAGCAACTTGTTGACTCAGTCCAGCATCGTCTATTCTACCCAGAATTTGTCCTTTCGAAACTCGTTGTCCCGCTTTGACAGTCAGTGAAACTAACGTTCCCTGAAATTCTGGTTGAACCAATATATTTTCTTTGGTATCAACACTTCCTTGAACCTCAAGATAATGACTAAAAACAGTATCTTTTATGGTGAGTACTGAAACCAAAGCTTCGTCTTTTTTAACGTCTAATGTTGCCAAAGCTTCTTCAATTTTTGCTAAATCAGCTTGGATTAACGATTTTTTGGCTTGTAATGCTGCCACATTTTTAGCATCAATTAATGCTTCAATGTTTGTGTTATCTTCTTTCTTTCCGCAAGAAAACAATGAAATTGAAAGGACAGTAATTAGGATTATTTTTTTCATATTTATATGTATTTGTTTGTTTATATTGTTCCGTAGGAACTTTATGTTGGTAGAAATTTGTATTGATGGTTTGTTTTTGTCCCGTAGGGACTATACTTTTTAAATTAATTCTTTGAAAATATATTTTTCGTCATATTCTATTTCAAAATTTTGTAATATTTCTAAATATTCCTCTATAAAGGTTTTTGTTTTGTGATGTTCCTCTTGATTTTGAATGTATCTAATAACATTGTCAATTTGTGATTTGCTGTACGAAAAAGCGCCGTAGCCTTCTTGCCATTCAAAATGCGCTTTCGTGAATTTATTTTCATTTATCCATTTCGAAGAACTTTGCTTTATATCTTTCATTAAATCTGAAATAGATTGTGAAGGTCTAATGCCAATCAATATATGGACGTGATCGGGCATTCCATTTATTGCCAATAGTTTGTGGCTATTGTTATGTGTGATTCCTGTTATGTACTTGTATAATTCCTCTTTCCATTCAGATTGAATAATTCCTAATCTATATTTTACTGCAAATACAAAATGAATGTGAATTTGCGTATAGGTATTTGCCATATTTGTATAGTCCCTACGGGACAAAATTTAACATTAATAATTTATTTTCTACCAACATTTAATCCCTACGGGATGTAAATAAAAGCGCCGATTTTATATTCCAATATTTTATAATTACGGATTATTATTTATTACTTATTAATTATTTTTTCTAAAGCTGCTTTTTTGTTGATTACATCGACCATAGTTTGAAGGTATTTTTGTTGACCAGAATACAATTGTCTTTGGGCATCATTGTAATCAAAACTAGACGATAAACCTTCGCTAAATTTTATTTGTTGCTTTTTTTCGATTCTTTCGGCAAGATTCAAATTCGATTTTGCTGTTGCATATTCTTCGATGCTAAATTCGTAATCGCTTTTGGCGGCAGCATATTGTAATCTAATTTTTTGTTCTGCTTCAGACAATTGAGTATTGGCTTGATCTAAAGCTATTTTGGCTTGTTGTGTTCTAGAACTTCTAGCCAAACTACTGAAAATGGGCACATTTAAGCTTACGCCAAGATTTGAATAATTGAACCAGTTTTGATTTTGCGTAAAAAACTGAAATTTATCTTTAAAAGCGGTGTATCCAAAGTTTAGGTTGGCGGATAATGATGGCAAGGCCTTACTTTTTTGCAGTTTTAATTCTAAATTTCTTTGTTCTTGAAAATTCAGTGCCATTTGATAATTTGCATTGTCGGTAATTGTGAATTCATTTTTTGAAAAGGCCAAGTCTAAATTAGAAGTCGTCAAGTTGTCTAATTTATCAGTTAGTTTTACATTGTCATTAATGTCAATTCCTAGCGTTATTTTCAGCATTTTGTAAGATACATCTACTAATCTTTTGTTGTAGTTTAAAGTACTATTTATGGAGGTCAGCGTGATTTGTAATTGTTCGACATTTTCTTCTTCAATCAATCCGTTTTTGAAAGTTGCTTTGGTGTCAGCCAATGTTTTTTCTAAAGTGGTTTTGTTTTTTTCGAGGATAGCGATGCTTTCTTCGGCTAATAAAACATTTCCGTAGGCGTTAATTACCGCTTCTTTGATTTCTACATTTGTTTTTTGTTTTGCATTTTCGTAAAACTTTAAATAGGTTTTCGAAGCTTGTAACGCAACAATATAGGATCCATCAAAAATCAATTGGCTTAAAGTGGAGCGCAGTATCATGCTGTGTTTTGTTCCAAACGCTACAGTTGCATAAGTTCCAGGTTCGCCGCCAAAAAATTCCGCAGGAACTACTGATTTTTGCAATACGAAATTATTCATATAATCTAATCCAGCATTAATTTGTGGTAAGCCCGCAGCGGTAGTTTCCCATTTTTTTTCTTTAGAGGCTTCGATGTCGCGTCCTGCATTTATAGCCGAATAATTATAAATTAATGCGTGACTTATAGCTTGTTCCAGACTAAAACCGAAGCTTTTTTGTTGTTCTTGCGCTTTCGTTGATAGCACTAAAACGAGTAGGGGTATTAAAAATAGGTTTTTCATTATTTGGTGTAATTTTGTAATTGTTTTTCGAGTTCAGTAATTCCTGCTGGCGTTGCCATTGCTCTAGTATGGTATTCTAATGCTTGTAATTCTTTTTCGTTTGATTCTACTCCAGAACTAACGTTGCCGTTAATACTAAAAATCAAGGTGTAATAGAAATCGACGTAGGTGTCGATCGCAACTCCTATTCGGTACAATCCTTGTTGAATTCCTTTTTGTATATTTTGCTTAAAAACCGCATTGCATTCATTTATTTCTCGCGACATTACCGTATTGTATATTTCTGGATAATGTTTTTTTAATTGATAAGCAGGAGATGTGTCGGCAGACTTAAACATTTCTTTGAACATTTTTCTAATCTCAAAATTCTCTTCTATTGCATTGTGTTTTTTTTCTACAATGGTGCCTATACTTTTATGGATAGCTTTATGAACTGTTTCAGTAGTTTCTTCGATAAGGAGTTCTTTATTGCAGAAATATTTATAGATAGTTTTTTTAGAAATGCACATTTCTCCAGCAATATCATCCATTGTGACACTCTTGAAACCTAGTTTCATAAATAAATCGATGGCTTTTTCTATAATTTTTTCTTTCATTACTTTCGCTGCAGTATGTTCAGACTCTTTACTATTTTTAAATTCAAATGTAAGGCGGAAACTTTTTATTCTAAATGAGTTTCCAAAAAGATTACCTTAACTTAACAGATATAAAATGTTCTGTTAAAATGTTAAATCGAAAATTCTAAATTGGCAAACAATTTAAGATTTTTCCCAAAACCAAATTGCTCTTTCGAAGAATTGAAGTTCTTGTCCAATCCAAAGTCGTTGCGGTTTATTTCTCCTTTTATTTCAAAAGCCGCTTTTTTTACCCCATTGTAGTTGTTTATTCCAATGAATTCCGCATCGAGTTCAACCATTTTCGTAATATCTTTTATCGTCAAATAACCTTTAAAAAAGTTGAGGTTATTTTTAATCTTTTGAAAAGAAGTCGATTTAAAACGTACGAGTGGTTTTTTGTTCAAATTGTTTTTATTATTTACTGGCAATTGGTAATGCCTTGTTTGAGTGGGATTAGTAGTATTATCTAGATAAAATTCTACAGAAGCATCTTCTAACTCATCTTTATAAATGGACACAAAACCACTAAAATGGTTGGTGTTTCCGCCTAAATAAGTTATTGTAGCATCTTTCATCTTGATTACAACATCAGATTGGTCAGCGTCAATAGTCCATTTTGTTGTCATAGTAAGTAGGATTAAAACGTAAAAACGTAATCGTTGGTAATAATTTAGCTGCAAATATAGACAGGAAACTTTGAATACCAATATAGTTTCCTTAGTATTTTTAAAAAAATTATTTCCCTTTTAAAGTCTCCCGTTTTTTAAGTTACTTTGTACACAATAAAACTTAAATTTAAAACAAAAAAGTAATGCTGTCCATTAACGAATATCAAGAGCAATTTTTGCGCTATTTAGAAAGCCAAAACATTGAAAAGGAACCGAAAAATCTATACCAACCTATAGCTTATATCTTGGAATTAGGAGGCAAAAGATTGCGCCCTGTTTTGACTTTGATGACTACCGATATTTTTAATACTGATTATAGATTAGCTTTACCAGCAGCAATGGCCGTTGAAGTTTTTCATAATTTTTCGCTGGTACACGATGATATTATGGACGATGCACCCTTGCGAAGAGGCAATAGTACCGTTCACGAAAAGTGGAACATCAACACGGGAATTCTTTCTGGCGATGCAATGTTGATTCTTGCGTACCAACATTTTGAACAGTACGAACCATCTGTTTTCAGGGATTTGGCTAAATTATTCAGTAAAACAGCTCTCGAAGTGTGCGAAGGGCAGCAATATGATGTCGATTTTGAAACCCGAACCGATGTTACTATTACTGAATACTTAAAAATGATTGAGTATAAAACAGCCGTTCTTGTTGCTGCAGCCATGAAAATGGGGTCGATTATAGCCGAAACGTCAGAGGAAAATGCCAATTTGATTTATAATTTTGGGCTTAATTTAGGATTGGCGTTCCAGTTGCAAGACGATTATTTAGATGCTTTTGGCAATCCGGAAACCTTTGGCAAACAAGTAGGGGGTGATATTATTGAGAACAAAAAAACCTATTTGTATCTGAAAGCTATTGAGTTTTCTAAACCAGAAGAAAAACAGCAATTATTGCATTATTTTTCCATTCAACCCGAAGATAATTTAGATAAAATTAATGCTGTTAGAGAAATTTTCAATGCTACAGGAGCATCTGTAGCAACTCAGAAATCCATTCAGGACTTCACGCTAAAAGCTTTTGAAACTTTGGAAAAAATGAACATTTCCGAGGATAAAAAAGCAGTCTTGCGATCTTTTGGCGAAAATTTGATGGAGAGAAAGGTGTAATGATTTGATTTTAATTTATGAACACTATTTTAAGCCAAATTTTCTTCAACGATAAAGGGTGCGATGCTAAAAAGCAATTGTTCTTTGCCGTTTTCTTTACTCTTTTTACTATCTTGGCTTTAGGAATAGACAGTGTTTATTTTGCTGCAAATTATTTCGACGGAAGGCAAATTGTAAACCTTTTAGCGGTAGTATATTTTTCATTTTTCTTTTTGGTTTCTGGGTCATACTTAAGGAAATTGATGGTTGTAATGGTTTTTTTATCCTATATAGGGGAATTAATTTTTAGCAGCTTGCTAGGAATGTATGATTATAGAACAGTTGTCATCCCACTTTATGTTCCTTTTGGTCACGCTATCGTTTATGCTTCAGGTTATGTTTTTGCTCATACAGAATGGGCTCTGAGGAATGACAAACTTCTCAAAAAACAGTTTGCTATTGGATTTATCGTATTATTTCTTTCAGTTGGAGTTTTTCTGAACGACCTTTTTTCTTTAATTTTTGGTGTTTTCTTCTTTTTACTTTTGAAAAGAAAAAAATGGCAAAACTTGTATTATTTCATTGCCATTTGTGTAATATTTATTGAATTGTTTGGAACCTATTTTCAATGTTGGAAATGGGTTCCAAAAACGTTTGGAGTAATTCCAGCAGTAAATCCGCCGATGGGAGCCGTTTTTTTCTATGCTGGAGGAGATGTGCTGTTGGTAAAAATTATAGATTATTGGAAATTCAAAAGAAATAAAAATCTAATTAACGGTAATACCAAAAATCAATTTGAATACAAGTAACTATTGAACTCATAGTAAATTTGCACTCAATCTTAAGAAAAGAGATACAGATTTCACAAATTATGTATGTAAAAATTACACCATTTTTTGTTGTGTTTAGCTGCGAAGCAATAAATTTGTCCAATTCGTTTAAGATTTAGGCAAATAATCTATGGAATCTATGGAATCTTTGGAATCTGTGTCAAATTGTTGTTACGACTGAATACTTACGAATATTGAAATTGTCATTAAAATCGCCGTTTAAATTTAAATTATGTACATCACTCCAATAAATGCCGATTTGCTGTTTCAAGAAGCCCAGAAGGAAGCTTTATACCTTAAATTGATTGAGCAAATCAATAAGGATTTTAATCTAGCCAATGAAGGAATAGATTTTCCAATGAGCATTTCGCCCGAGGAATTAAAAATCCAATTGCATGAGAAGATCTTCCGATTGATTCAATATAAATTTGCCGAATATCTCAATTTACTCTACATTATAGATGTATCTGAAGACCAAATAAAAAAACTTGATGGTTCTGATTTAGTGATTCTTTCTGAAGAAGTTGCTTTTTTGATTTTGAAACGTGAATGGCAAAAAGTCTGGTTCAGGAACAAATATTAGAAACTTATTCCAACTCCTTTTTTAAAATTACTTTATTCCACAATGCTGCTCCTTCTTTGTCAAATAAGGATAATTTCATTTGGCGGTTTTCTTTGTTTCCAGAAAATGAAATTGTTCCAAAGTTATTCATAGCAAACAAACTTCCTTCCACTTGATTCGTGTTCTTATCCTGTTTATAAGATTCGCCAATGCCAGAAGTTAATGGAGAAACAGTCCAATCATAAAGTGGATAGGTTCCGTTTCTGTTTAATTTTGACAATTCAGCAAAGTGCCTGTCGCCAGATAAAAACAGCACTCCTTTTATTTTATTGGCTTCAATTTCTTTCAATAATTTTTCTCTTTCTTCAGGATAAGTAGCGTAATTTTCGAATCGTGCTGCAGTTGTGATTACTTGACCGCCAATATAGATGATTTTAAAAGAGGCATTTGAACTAGAAAGAGCGTCTATCAACCATTCAAATTGTTCGTTGCCAAGGATTGTCCTTTCTCCCGTTTTTCTATCGTTTGGAGATTTAAAGAAACGGTCGTCAAGCAAGAAAAATTGAGCGTCACCCCAGTTGAAAGTAGAATAATTACCCTCGTTTTGTTCTGGATTCATTCCATAGCTTTTGTTTGCCCAGAAATCTTTGAACGCTTCTAAAGTTAGATTTTTGTTGTAAAAACTTCTGTCACTATCGTTAGGACCAAAATCATGATCGTCCCAAATAGCAAAATTTTGTGTTTTTGCCAGCAATGGTTGCATCTCTTTTATGGAGCGAGAATGTGTGTAACGATGCAAAATCCCCGTTTTACTATCCCAATCGGCTTCCCGTAAATAGATATTATCGCCTCCCCAAATCATAATATCGGGATTTTTTGAATTTATGGATTCAAAAATAGGGTAGCCGCTTCCGTAACCTTTTCCAGGACGGTCTAGTTCGGGTTCGTTTATATAATTACAACTACCTATGGCAACCGTAAAATCAGGTGCGTCTTCTCGCCATTGCCATAATTTTTTGGATGAAAACGAAGTTTCATAAGGCAAAACGAGTTTTTTATTATTGATAAAAACGGTGTATTTGTATTTTTTGCCGGGTGCAAGTTTGTCTAAAATTATATGATAGGTAAAACCGTTTTCTTTAGAGGAATTGTAATTACCTGAAGTAAATACTTTCGCGGGATTATCCAAGGCAAAGTATTCAATTTTTACGGAAGCATTTTCTTTGGCTTGAAGCCAAATAACAGCCTCTTTCATTTCACAGTAACCCACCATCGGGCCAGATTGTAAAAGATTGTTTTGGGAGAATCCAAAAGAAAAGGACAAAAACAGCACTATTTGAAAACTCTTTTTCATTTTAAAAATCACTTTAATTATTTACTTCACAAACAAAACAAATTATATTTGAAATTAAGTTCTGTAGGTGTTATTTAAATCTCTTTAAGTTTAATTTCTTGAAGCTCTGCTTCGATTTTTTTTGCCACAGATTCACAGATTAAAAAAGATTTTTTTTAAAATCTGTGAATCTGTGGCTGTTATTTTGGTAATACCTGTGGGGCTCTCCCGAGCTAGTTTATTGCAATTTATTCGCTGATTATTAAAAATACGCTCTCACAAATGGAACAAAAGGTTCAGTGTTATAACGGTCATTTTGTAGCACATTATAACCTACGCCAATGGTTACGTTTCCTGTTCTGTAACCAGCACCAAGAATTAAACTAGTATCCCAATAATCATCAGTGTAATCTGCAAAACCCTCTTCCTGATAGTTTACTCGAGATTGATTTAAACCTACTGAAAACTGAATGTGCGGTATAGGGTTTAATAAAACTATTGTGCTTATGTGCCATATACAAACGAAGTGAAATAATTGCTGGAAGCGACGTAATTCAAATTTAGGCCTACTCCAAGAGCAACTATGGGATTGAAATTATAAATGGCACTTGGAGCCAATAAAATATCAGTATATCCAGAAGAAAAATTTAATCCTACGCCTCCTCCAAATTGGACATTTCGCCAAAAATCATTGTGCTGTTTTGGCACATTTGTTTGTCCTTGTGCAAATAATCCGTTGACAAAAAATAAAGTTATAATTACCAAAATTGGTTTTCGAACAATTTTCAAGTTACTCTTTTCCATAAGCATTTCGGTTTTTAACAAAATTCAGCATAAATGTATCTAAAAAAAAGTATAAACTTATTGTATTATCGTACTTTTGCCAGACATTCTTAACAAAAAGTAGATTTTACACAATTATGGATAGGTTTTCATTCTTAAATGCAGCACATACCGAATTTTTCGCACAATTATACGATCAATATTTAGAAAATCCAGATAGCGTAGAGCCAAGTTGGAGAGGTTTTTTTCAAGGTTTCGATTTTGGAATGTCAACTTATAACGGAGAAAATCCAAATGTCCAAGCAGGGGATGTGGCTACTGGCACGGTTGAAAATAATTTAATTTCAGAGAAACTTTTAAAAGAGTTTAATGTAATTAAATTAATCGATGCTTATAGAACTCGGGGTCATTTGTTTACTCGAACAAACCCAGTTCACGATAGAAGAACCTATAAACCAACATTGGACATTGAGAATTTTGGACTTGCAAAAGCTGATTTATCAACGGTTTTTGATGCAGCTAAAGTACTCAAAATTGCAGCTTGCAGTTTGGCAGACATATTAGAACATTTAAATAAAATTTACTGTCAATCTATCGGGGTGGAATACATGTACATCCGAAATCCTAATGATATTCTGTGGATCCAAGACAAAATTGGGCATAATGATAACCAACCTAATTTTTCTCCTGAACAAAAAAGAGCAATTCTAAATAAACTAAACCAAGCAGTTTCATTCGAAAATTTCTTGCATACTAAATATGTAGGTCAAAAGCGTTTTTCTCTCGAAGGAGGAGAATCTATTATTCCTGCAATTGATGCATTGATTGAAATGGCTGCCGAAAAAGGAGTAGAGCAATTCGTGATGGGAATGGCACATCGAGGCCGTTTGAACGTTTTGGCGAATATTTTCGGAAAATCAACTCAAGATATATTTGGCGAATTTGATGGTAAAGATTATAACGATCAAGAATATTTTGATGGGGATGTAAAATACCATTTAGGACTTACTGCTCAAAAAACTACAAGCACTGGTAAAACAATAAATATCAATCTAGCTCCTAATCCTTCGCATCTTGAAACCGTTGGAGCAGTAATTGAAGGAATTACTAGAGCAAAACAAGATAAGTATTTTCCAGATGATTTTTCAAAAGTATTACCCATCGCTGTTCATGGAGATGCCGCTATCGCAGGTCAGGGAATATTGTATGAAATTATACAAATGTCGCAATTAGATGGTTATAAAACGGGAGGAACAATTCATATCGTGATTAATAATCAGGTGGGTTTTACCACTAATTACCTTGATGCACGTTCGTCAACGTATTGCACTGATGTTGCCAAAGTAACGCTTTCTCCGGTATTACACGTCAATGCGGATGATGCAGAAGCAGTGGTTCACGCTATGTCATTTGCTTTAGATTTTAGAATGCATTTTGGTCGTGACGTATTTGTTGATTTGTTGGGTTATAGAAAATATGGACATAACGAAGGCGACGAACCACGTTTTACACAGCCTATCTTATATAATATTATCGCAAAACATAAAAATCCAAGAGATATTTATGCAGAGAAACTATTAACCGAAGGAATAATTGATGCCAAATATGTCAAAGGTTTAGAAGTAGAGTATAAATCAGGTTTAGAAGTGAATCTCGAGGAATCTCGTAAAAAAGAATTGACAATAATAACCCCATTTATGCAAAATGAATGGCAGGGTTTTGCAAATGCAGGAATTACACAAATGCTCGAAAATGTTGATACTTCGTATCCAAAAGCAGGGCTTACTGCTGTCGCCAACGCTATTTGTAATTTACCTACAGATAAAAAGTTCATCAGTAAAATCCAAAAATTAGTAAACGATAGAAAAACAATGTTTTTCGAAACTAATAAGTTAGATTGGGGTATGGCAGAACACTTAGCTTATGGCTCCTTGTTGCAAGAAGGGTACGACGTTAGGATATCTGGACAAGATGTAGAACGCGGAACTTTTTCGCATCGTCACGCTGTAGTAAAAGTGGAAGATTCAGAAGAAGAGGTGACTTTAATCAATAATCTAGAAGGTAAAAAGGGAAAATTCAATATCTACAATTCACTATTATCAGAATATGGCGTCTTAGGTTTTGACTACGGTTATGCCTTGACAAACCCAAAAGCATTAACCATTTGGGAAGCACAGTTTGGCGATTTTAGCAATGGAGCTCAAATTATGATTGACCAATATATTTCGTGTGGAGAGGACAAATGGAACAATCAAAACGGAATCGTTTTATTGTTGCCTCACGGTTACGAAGGACAAGGGGCAGAACATTCTTCCGGAAGAATGGAGCGTTTTTTACAACTTTGTGCTAGACAAAACATGTTTGTGGCTGATTGTACAACACCAGCAAATTTCTTTCACTTGCTGAGAAGACAAATGAAAACTAAATTCCGAAAACCGCTAATAGTCTTTACTCCAAAAAGTTTACTTCGTGATCCAAGAGTAGTTTCTAGTATCGAAGAATTAGAAAGCGGCTCTTTCCAAGAGACTTTTGATGATGATACCGTGAACAAAGCAGACGTCAAATCTTTAGTTTTCTGCACCGGAAAATTCTATTATGATATCACTGCCGAAAGAGAAATTAATGGAAGAAAAGACGTTGCCGTAGTTAGAATAGAACAATTATTTCCGTTACCAATAGAGCAATTAAAAGCAATTATCGCTACCTATCCAAATGTAGATGATTACGTTTGGGCACAGGAAGAGCCAAAAAATATGGGGGCTTATAGCTATATGTTGATGAACTTCGATTTAGTAAAATTGCGATTAGCATCACTAAGAGTCTCATCTGCATCTGCATCAGGAAGTTATACAAGATCAAAAAATCGCCATGCAAAAGCGATTAAGATAGTTTTTGACAAAAATTATGTTAGATAAAAAAAATAGTTTAGAGTTTAAGGTTTAAAGTTTCTGTTATAGAACTTTAAACTTTAAACAATTCAACCCTTTAATAAAAAATTATGATTTTAGAAATGAAAGTCCCTTCACCGGGGGAATCTATAAAAGAAGTAGAAATTGCAACGTGGTTAGTAAAAGATGGCGATTATGTAGAGAAAGACCAAGCCATCGCTGAGGTTGATTCTGATAAAGCAACACTAGAATTGCCGGCAGAAGCTAGTGGAATAATCACATTAAAAGCGGAAGAAGGTGATGCAGTTGCCGTTGGAGCAATTGTTTGCTTAATTGACACAGGAGCCCCCCAACCCCCGAAGGGGGAGCCAGCTACAAATACTGTTGAAAAAGTGGCTGAAGTTATTGAGGTAATAAAGGAAGAAGTAAAAGCAACTCCTATTGTTGCTCAAAGTCCCCCTTTGGGGGCTGGGGGGCTTGGACATCCTTCTCCCGCTGCAAGAAAAATATTGGATGAAAAAAACATACAACCTTCCGATATTATTGGAACAGGAAAAGACGGACGAATTACTAAAGATGACGCAGTAAATGCAACTCCTTCGATGGGAACGCCAACAGGTGGAAGCCGTGGTTCTGAGCGAACAAAACTTTCGATGTTGCGTCGTAAAGTTGCCGAAAGATTAGTGGCCGCTAAAAACGATACCGCTATGTTGACTACTTTCAATGAAGTAAACATGACGCCAATAAACACATTGCGAAATGAGTATAAAGATACATTCAAGGCAAAACACGGTGGAATTGGGTTGGGATATATGTCGTTTTTCACCAAAGCGGTAACGAGAGCTTTAGCGTTGTATCCAGACGTGAACTCTATGATGGATGGCGATTATAAAATTGCATTTGATTTCTGCGATATTTCTATAGCCGTTTCTGGACCAAAAGGATTAATGGTTCCCGTAGTTCGCAATGCGGAAAATTTAACGTTCAGAGGAATTGAAGCTGACATCAAAAGATTGGCCATCAAAGCACGTGACGGACAAATCACCGTTGACGATATGACTGGTGGAACATTTACCATTACAAATGGTGGCGTTTTTGGAAGTATGTTGTCTACGCCAATCATCAATCCACCACAATCAGGAATTTTAGGAATGCATAACATCATCGAGCGTCCAATTGCCGTAAACGGTAAAGTGGAAATTCACCCCATGATGTACGTGGCTCTTTCGTATGACCATCGAATTATTGATGGCCGTGAGTCTGTTGGTTTTTTGGTTGCCGTAAAAGAGGCTTTGGAAAACCCGTTAGATTTGCTTTGCGATAGTAATCCGAAAAAAGCATTTGAGTTGTAAGAACCAACTTTTTTATATAAAATCCCAACTCGTTTTTTATAATGAGTTGGGATTTTTTCTTGCCATTATTTTCTTGCTGCTTGGTTTGTGTTTTATAAAAAAGCCAGACTTTTTTTAAAATCAATAATTTAATTTTTTAAATGCTCGATAAGGAAAAAAAATCCTTCAATGACCAGAAGCAACGTAATTACTGACTTTGTTACTATTTTGTATAGTTTTTGTATGGTTTTTTTGTAGTGTAACAAACATATTTCTGCCGACAAATTATTATATTTGTTTTCAATTAATCTAAAAATTAAACAATATGAAAAAAATTACACTTTTAATTACACTAATGATAACGTCATTAGGTTTTTCTCAACCCACAGGGACATGGAAATTAACTCAAGAAGCAGGGGCATTTGCTGTTGGTCCAACACAAGGAAGTGGAGCATGGTATACTAGTTCTCCTGGTGAAGTTTCAACTAGGGCCTGTCTTTTTGATGACGAGTACGTGTTTAATGCTGATGGTTCATTCCAAAATGTATTGCAAACAGAAACTTGGCTTGAAGTTTTTCAAGGTAAAAATCCAGAAGCTTGCGGAACACCAGTAGCTCCTCATGATGGTTCAGTTGCTGCTACTTGGGCTTATTCAGCTGCTAATAACACCATAATACTTACGGGTAAAGGTGCCTTTTTAGGGCTTGCTAAAGTTAATAATGGTTTGACACTAACTAGTCCTGCAAACGCTCCTGTTTCTATAACTTATACGGTTACTGCCCTTACAGGAACAAATATGACAATAGACATTATGTATGATAATGGCGGAAGTCCTGCATGGTGGCGTTTTAAATTCACGAAAAAATTAGCAGGACAACCTGTAATTGGAGCTTTATCGATACCTAGTACAATAACTGTAGGGGATGCTCCTTTTGAATTAGTTGACCCTACAAGCGATAGCCCAGGTGCGTTTACCTATACAAGTAGCAACACAGCAGTTGCAACAATATCAGGGGCCACAGTGTTTGTAGTTGGTTCAGGAACAACAACAATTACTGCCACTCAAGCAGCTTCAGGGGCTTTTGTAAGCGGATCAGTTAATGCTGATTTATATGTTTATGCAACACCTCCAACTACATCTGCGCCAATTCCACCTGCAAGAAATGCTGGTGATGTAATATCAATTTTTAGTGGTGCATACACAAATCTTGGAGGAACTGCAATATGTCAATGTTGGGGTCAGTCTACAGTTGTTGACGAATTAGATCCAGGAAACGGTGATGTATTTAAAAGAATGGTAAAATTTACATATCAAGGTGTTGTCCCTACAGCCTCAATGAATGTTAGCGGTGGTTATAAATTGCATATTGACATTTACAAAACGGATATGACCTCAATGGATCTTTACCTTATCCAAGCTCCTTCTGGAGAAACAAGTCAAAAACTTACTCCAACTGCAGTGGGCTGGAATAGTTTTGATATTGATGTTAATGCAACTAATTTTCCAGGTTTAGATTTGACTAACATTTTTCAAATGAAATTGGTGTCAGACCCAGCGGATACTACAACTTATTTTGACAATTTATATTTCTATAAAACTGCTTTAGGAGTTTCTAAATTTGATGCTTCAGGAATAAAAATGTATCCAAATCCGGTTAAAAACAGTTTGACTATTGAAGCCAACAGTGCTATTCAAAAAGTTTCTGTTTACAATGTATTAGGACAAGAAGTGATGTCAAGAAGCCCAAAAAGTAATTCTACTACTTTGCAAACAAATGAGCTTCAAAAAGGAGTTTATATGGTAAAAACTGAAATTGACGGAAACGTTTCTAGCAGTAAAATTATCAAAGAATAAGTTATAGATTTTTATAATGAATGGAGCGCATCTGGGAAACCAGATGCGCTTTTTTTTTATTGGAGTTTTTCTATTTATTGGGTCAATACTATACTATGATTGCATTACCCAATATAATTCTCAGCCTTAAAAAGAGAGGTGTCAATATTATCATGAATTATATATATCTTGATGGAAAGCAAAATTGATTTCCCTGCCAGCAACAATCATCAAGCGGCCTCTTTGTATTGTTTGTTTGAATTTTTGAGACTTTTTTTTAATCTCTCCTGCAAATACATTTCAAATAATTTAAATTGTTGTTTTAAGACGCTACATAAAGTTTATTTTTCATACAAAATGTTATCTTCATTGGCTTAAGGAACTTTTTCGTGGTGTTTTTGTATAGTTTTTTAGGGTCCAATAATGATTATTTTAAATGTTCAATTTTTTATTTTAGCCGTTTAAATTATATAAACAACATTATGAAAAAAATTATATTATTCGTTTTTCTAATGACAAGTGCATTAGGGTTCTCTCAAAATATGGTTACAGTTAATGCAAGCGCTACTTGGAGTGCATGGGCTAGTTGGGCACCAGCTAGCGGTTTTGCACCTTCCGACTATGGAGGAAACGCTTGGGGATTAGGAGATTTAAAAACATTTG
>CAMDGJ010000024.1 GCA_945897545.1 Flavobacterium psychrophilum | reverse complement strand
AAATAAGAAATAAAAAGTGATAAAATAGATCAAGACTAAATTAAGCCAAAAACAGCCATATTACCATGCTGCTGGTGGCTGCCGTACTTCTTTTAGGTGTTATTTTTTGCTTAGTTTCACAAGCAAATATGTGCAAACTATTCTTCTTGCAATTGTGTTTTATTTTAACTCATTTTGGTGACAATATTCTGTACCTCTATATTGCATTCAGGACATTCTGCACAAAAACCTTGTCTCCCAGCTAAATGTCTCCAAGAAGCATCAGGAGTGCGAAATTCAAACCAATTTAAATTATCAGATTGCAAGTCACACTGAGGGCACTGAAGTTGTTCGGTATTGATACTAAGTCTTGCTTTTACATATTCAAATGAAACACTTGTGCTCAATAAGCCATTTTTGTTTTGTTCATTAGGCACCATATTTTGTATTTTTAAAATCTTTTGTTTGAATTACAAATTAAATTTACTGCAATTTATAAAAATTTATGATGCTATTGAATTTATAATTGAAAATGAAATGATAGGGTAAATAGAAAAAATAAATTAACTGCCTATTAACTGCCACTAAATTTCCAGTTAATACTATTTTTTACTAAATTTGGGTTGTATAAACAAAAAAGACCTCACATTACTGTGAAGTCTTTTGATTATTGTGGTCCCACTTGGAATCGAACCAAGCACCTACTGATTATGAGTCAGTTGCTCTAACCGAATGAGCTATAGGACCTTTATCGAGGTTGCGAAATTACTACAATTTTATATTTGATGCAAATAAATTTGAAATTGATTTTTATATTATTGTATTATATGACATTTAAAAACGGAACCTACTGGTTATTAAATTTTTCCTTAAAGTCATACGAGAAAATCGAAACTATTTTATTTCCTGACACAATTCTATCAAAACACCATTGGTGCTTTTTGGATGCAAAAAGGCAACTAACTTATTATCAGCTCCTTTTTTTGGAACCTCATTAAGAATGACAAAACCTTCATTTTTTAAACGGCTAATTTCAAGCAGTATATCTTCAACATCAAAAGCAATATGATGAATCCCCTCCCCTTTTTTTGCAATAAACTTAGCAATGGAACTTTCTGGGTTTGTAGCTTCAAGGAGTTCAATTTTGTTCGGACCGCTCATAAAAAAAGCTGTTTTCACTCCTTCGCTGGCGACTTCTTCCAGTTTGTATGCTGGTGCCCCAAAAAGTTTTTCGTAAATTAGTGAAGCCTCTTCTAAATTATTGACTGCAATACCTATGTGTTCAATTTTTTTCATTTTTTTACTATTTTGCCTGAAAGGCGCAAAGACGAGAATTTTATGTAAATATAAATAAAAGTAAGGGTACAAAATCGACACTTTGACAGCTTTAAATCTAAACTTTGCGCCTTTGCGCCTTTGCAGCACTAAAAAAATTGTATTTTTGCACAATGGAAACAAATAGACAGAAAAAAATAGGAGGAGTTATCCAAAAAGATTTGGTCGACATCCTACAAGGTGAAGTGAGAAAAAACGGACTTACAAATTTAATAATTTCGGTATCCAAGGTTATCGTAACTACTGATTTATCAGTGGCAACGGTTCATTTAAGCATATTCCCCCAAGAAAAAGCCAAAGAAACTTTAGTGGCAATAAAAACGAATTCCAAATTAATCAAGCACGATTTATCCCAGCGTGTTCGTTTACAGTTGCGAAAAGTCCCCAATTTAGTTTTTTTTATAGATGACTCATTAGACTACATCGAAAAAATTGACAATGCTTTGTCTTCCAAAGAAAATCCTATCGAAAACCGTGATCTTTTAGACAAACGTAGATTTCAATAAAATTTGAATTTTCCTCTTTACATAGCCAAACGTTATATTTTTAGCAACAGCAAAAACAACGCTATTAATATAATAAATCGCATTGCCAGTATGGGGATAATTATTGGCGCAATGGCTTTGTTCGTTGTTTTATCCGTTTTTAGTGGCTTGAAAGTGTTTAGCCTTTCCTTCTCCAATAATATCGATCCGGATATAAAAATAAGCAGCACTTTAGGAAAATCCTTTTTTGTTTCTCCAATCCAAGAAAACAAAATCAAAGAAATCGAAGGAGTAGCTTCGTATAGCAAAATACTAGAAGAGCGTGTTTTATTTACTTTTAACGGAAAGCAAGAAGTTACTTATTTAAAAGGTGTCGATTCTGTTTATAATAAAGTAAACGCAATTAAAAAAACTCTTTACAACGGCAATTGGTTAAAACCAAATACAGATGAAGTTGTTGTGGGTTACGGAATTGCTCAAAAATTTTCGCTGGGATTGCTCGATTTCAACAATTCGTTGGCTATTTTAGTTCCAAAACCTGGGAAAGGAGCAATCGAAAATCCTGCTGAAGCTTTTAATGAAATGGAAGTGTTTCCTGTTGGAATTTATGCCATAAGTGAAGACTTGGATTCTAAATATGTTTTTGCAGATTTGGGACTGGCCCAAGAACTACTAGAATATAAATCCAATCAAATTTCGGGAATTGAACTCAAGTTCAAAAAAGATGCTGATGAAACAGTCATTACAAATTCACTACAAACTATTTTCAACAATAAAGTTACCATCAAGAATAGAGCTCAACTCAACGAATCCTTGTATAAAATGTTGAATACTGAGAATCTTGCGGTCTATTTAATATTTACTTTGGTTATTATCATTGCTCTTTTCAACCTCATTGGTGCACTGATTATGATGATTCTTGATAAGAAATCAAACCTGAAAACACTATTAAATCTGGGAACCGAAATCAAGGATTTGCGCAAAATATTTCTACTGCAAGGCACTTTATTGAGTGTTTTTGGCGGAATTATTGGGTTGACTTTAGGAATTGCTATCGTGTTATTACAGCAGCATTTCGAATTAATAATGATTACACCTACACTTGCTTATCCTGTGGTTTTTTCTATCGAAAACGTATTGATTGTTTTAGCAACCATTATCACACTTGGGTTTATCGCTTCGTTGATTGCGAGTAGCAGAGTGAGTAAGAATTTGTTGGATTAAGATTTTTGCATTAACCCTGACAGGGTTTGAAACCCTGTCAGGGTTAAAATTATTACACTACCTGATAAACCGAATAAGCTTCCTCAATTTCATTCAAAACAGTAAATAATTCTTCGGGAGTGCTAAGAGTAACCAGTTTTTGTCTGTATTCTTTAAAAGAGTGAATTCCTTTGAAATAATTAGAATAATGAGGACGTGTTTCTACAATTCCAAGTCTTTCGCCTTTCCATTCCATTGCCCAAGTCAAGTGGTTGCGAACGGCTTCTACTCTATTAGAAACGGAGGGTTTTGCTAGATGTTCTCCCGTATTGAAATAATGTTTGATTTCATTGAAAATCCAAGGATAACCAATCGCGGCACGACCTATCATAATTCCGTCGATACCATATTCGTTTTTATATTGCAATGCTTTTTCGGGAGAATCAATATCTCCGTTCCCGAAAATAGGCATCGTAATTCTAGGATTATTTTTCACTCGGGCAATGTGTGACCAATCGGAATGGCCTTTGTACATTTGGGCACGAGTTCTGGCGTGAATGCTTAAAGCGGCTACGCCAATGTCTTGCAAACGCTCTGCAACCTCATCGATATTGATGGAATTATCGTCCCAACCCAAACGAGTTTTTACTGTAACCGGCAAATGCGTGCCACTGATAACAGCTTTTGTCAATCGAATCATCAAATCGACATCTTTAAGAACTCCTGCTCCTGCTCCTTTGCAAACTACTTTCTTGACTGGACAACCAAAATTAATATCTATTATATCTGGATTTACAGTAGAGACAATCTTAGAAGAAAGCGCCATTGCCTCCTCGTCACCGCCAAAAATCTGGATTCCAACGGGTCTTTCGTAATCGAAAATATCTAATTTCATTCGGCTTTTGATAGCGTCACGAATTAATCCTTCTGACGAAATAAATTCAGAATACATCAAATCTGCTCCGTGCATTTTGCACACTCTACGGAATGGCGGATCGCTCACGTCTTCCATAGGAGCGAGAAGTAAAGGAAAATCAGGAAGTTCTATGTTACCAATTTTTATCAAAGGAATTTTTTTTGCAAAGATAGATTTTTTGAGAGAATAGAAGAAAGATAAAAGAATAAAGACCAGTATCAGCTATTTGATACTGTTGAATTTAAACTATATTTGCAGATTAATTAAGCATGCGTGAGATTTGAGATTAAGAGGAGGACAGCCAGTGGCTGTCAGGTATTTTATAAACAAATGGGGATTGCGTGAGGGGATAGAAGCGGCATCCTTTTGTGGAGCGTTAGCGAAACAAAAGATATAGCCAATAGCCCGACTTCCGTTGTAGTAAAATGCGGTGAGGTACGAACAAAATTTTACACAAATGGGATGGCACGCCCAATAAATTGACATAAAAAGAGAATGAAACATATACGGAATTTTTGCATTATTGCACACATTGATCACGGAAAAAGCACGCTTGCTGACCGACTTCTTGGAGCTACAAATACGGTAACTGCTCGAGAGGAAAAAGCCCAATTGCTGGACAATATGGACCTGGAACGCGAACGTGGTATTACCATTAAGAGTCACGCTATTCAAATGGAATATACGTATAAAGGGCAGGAATATATCCTGAATTTGATTGACACACCTGGTCACGTAGATTTTTCATACGAAGTTTCTCGTTCGATTGCGGCCTGTGAAGGTGCACTTTTGATTGTGGATGCAGCACAAAGTATTCAAGCACAAACTATTTCGAATTTATATTTGGCTCTTGAAAATGACTTAGAAATCATTCCGGTTTTGAACAAAGTTGATTTGCCTAGCGCCAATCCTGAGGAAGTTAGCGATGATATTATTGATTTATTAGGTTGTAAGTTAGACGATATTATTCACGCTTCGGGAAAAACTGGTTTTGGTGTCGAAAATATTTTGGCTGCCATTATCGAAAAAATTCCTCCTCCAAAAGGGAATATTGACGAACCATTACAAGCGTTGATTTTTGACTCTCATTACAATCCGTTTCGTGGAATTGAGGTTATTTTCCGCGTGAAAAATGGTCAAATCAAAAAAGGGCAGAAAATAAAATTTATGGCTACCGGAAATGAATATTTTGCGGACGAAATTGGCACATTAAAATTAAACCAAGTTCCGAAACAAGTGATTTCTGCCGGAGATGTGGGTTATCTGATTTCAGGAATTAAAGAAGCGAAAGAAGTAAAAGTGGGCGACACGCTAACGGATGCAAAAACGCCAACAACCAATATGATTACGGGTTTTGAAGACGTGAAACCAATGGTTTTTGCTGGAATTTATCCAGTAGACACCGAAGATTATGAAGAATTGAGAAACTCAATGGAAAAACTGCAATTGAACGATGCTTCGCTTGTTTTTCTTCCTGAAAGTTCGGCAGCTTTAGGTTTTGGTTTCCGTTGCGGATTCCTTGGAATGTTGCATATGGAAATCATACAGGAACGATTGGAACGAGAGTTCGATATGACAGTTATCACTACGGTTCCAAACGTTTCATACTTGGCTTACACCAAAAAAAACCCCGAAACACCATTGATAGTCAACAATCCGTCTGATTTGCCAGATCCGTCGAGTTTAGATCACGTTGAAGAACCATACATCAAAGCCACAATTATAACCAAATCGGATTTTGTGGGTAATGTAATGAGTCTGTGTATCGAAAAAAGAGGCGTAATAACCAATCAAACGTATTTGACAACAGAACGAGTAGAATTGAATTTTGATATGCCATTGGCCGAAATTGTATTTGACTTTTACGACCGATTGAAAACAGTTTCAAAAGGGTATGCGTCGTTTGATTATTCGCCTATTGGAATGCGAACTTCTAAATTAGTACGCTTAGATGTTCTATTGAATGCACAATCGGTAGATGCGCTTTCTGCTTTAATTCACGAAAGTAATGCCTACAACATTGGTAAAAAAATGTGTGAGAAATTGCGCGAGTTGATTCCAAGACAACAATTTGACATCCCGATTCAAGCAGCAATTGGAGCTAAAATTATTGCTCGTGAAACGATAAAAGCCTTGCGTAAAGACGTTACTGCCAAATGTTATGGCGGTGATATATCACGAAAACGTAAATTGCTTGAAAAACAGAAAAAAGGTAAAAAACGGATGCGATTAGTTGGAAATGTAGAAATTCCGCAAGAAGCATTTATGGCTGTTTTGAAGTTGAATGATTAATCTTTTGGAGTATTAAGATTTAAGTACAAAGTATTAAGATAGAAACCTGCTGATCAAAAATTATCAGGTTTTTTTGTTTAAGGCAATTTGTTTTCACTAACTTTGTTTTTATGGAAACTATAAAATTAAATATTGATTTGAGCGTCAATCAATTGATTGAAGCTGTGAAGCAACTTTCACCTAAAGACCGATTAAAAGTGAATGATGCGATTTGGAATGAAAATATGGAAATTCCGGTTGAGCACCAACAAGTTGTTTTAGATCGAATGGCAAAAGCAAAAGCAAATCCCGAAAGACTCTTAGATTGGGATGAAATTTCTAAAACGCTTTAGGACTTGCGCTTTCAATTAAAAATAGACACAGACGCTTTGCATGACATTCAAGAAACTTTTGAATGGTATGAATTGCAATTGAAAGGATTGGGTTTACGTTATAAAACTCAAGTCAAAAAGCAAATCAATTCATTAAAAAAAGACCCTTATCTTTTTAGCATAAAATACAACGAAATTCGGTGTAAAAAAATAGAAAAATTCCCTTTCTTGATTCATTACCAAATAAACGATAACGTGAATTTTGTTACTGTTTTTGCCGTTTTTCATACTTCAAGAAATCCAGAAATTTGGAATACCAGAAAAAAATAATATCGGAAATTGACTGATTTATTTTTTCACAAAAAGACTTCTCTTCTTTGTACCTTTGCACCACAAAAATTTTAACTTTAAAACTAGTGAATGAAGTGATTGCTTCGTTCCTCGCAATAACTATGATCGAAGATAAATCCCCACAAAGAACCAGTATTGCTCAATTGGGCGAATTTGGACTGATAGACCACTTGACCAAAAACTTTGAAATTAATCAACCTTCTACTTTAAAAGGAATTGGTGATGATGCAGCTGTTTTGGATTTCAAAGATAAGAAAGTAGTTGTTTCTACAGATATTTTAGTTGAAGGAGTGCATTTTGATTTGGGCTATATGCCTTTGAGACATTTGGGTTACAAAGCAGTTGTAGTCAATGTTTCGGATATTTGTGCGATGAATGCCAAAGCGACTCAGATTCTAGTTTCTATTGCGGTTTCCAACAGGTTTCCACTAGAAGCTTTAGAAGAATTGTTTGACGGAATTACGCTCGCCGCAAATGAATATAAGCTCGATGTTATTGGTGGTGACACAACTTCTTCCCAAAAAGGAATGATTATTAGCATTACCGTTCTTGGCGAAGCCGATGCCACTGAAATTGTATACAGAAACGGCGCTGGTCAAACTGATTTATTAGTGGTAACTGGTGATATTGGCGCAGCATATATGGGTTTACAGGTTCTCGAAAGAGAGAAGCAAGTTTTCAAAGTAAACCCAAATTCCCAACCAGATTTGGATACTTATACATATATTATTGAACGTCAATTGAAACCCGAAGCTCGCAAAGACGTTCGTACTTTGTTGCACGCTTTGGAAATAAAACCAACATCGATGATCGATATTTCGGATGGATTGTCGTCAGAAATTATGCATTTATGCAAACAATCAAAAGTGGGTTGTAATTTATATGAAGACAAATTGCCACTTGATCCTCAGTTTATGAATGTTTGCGAAGAATTCGACCTTGATGCAACAACCGTGGCAATAAATGGTGGCGAAGATTATGAATTGCTTTTCACTATCAAAATGGAAGATTTTGACAAAATAAAGGGCAATCCAAACTTTACGATTATTGGTCATATGACCCAAGAAAGCGAAGGAATACATCTAGTAACTCGTGCTAATACCAAAATCCCATTGAAAGCTCGTGGTTGGGACGCTTTAAGCGAAGAATAAATTTGATAAAAGCATAATGCTTTTTGTTTTAAGAAAGAATTATAATAAGTTTGCTAAAAAAAACTATGAAAAAATCACTCTTTTTATTGTGCCTATGTTGTTTAACTTTTGGCTACAGCCAAGAAAAAGAACAAGAAAATGCTTTACTTCGGAAGAATGAATTAAAATTAAATGCCGCTTTTCTTATTGCTGGTGCTTTTGATGTAAGTTATGAAAGAATCATCGATGAAGAATCAGCCTTTGGAACATCGCTATTTATAGCTATTGAAAGTGAAATTGAAAACAAGTTCATGCTAACTCCATATTATCGTTATTATTTTGGTAAAAAGCCAGCAGCCGGTTTTTTTGCGGAAGGTTTCGGATCGATTAACGGCTATGAAGGTTATGAATGGAAATATGATTATGATGATATCAATAATAATTATTTTAGTTCTTCAAAATATGTTAAAAGAACAGATTTTGCCCTAGGCTTTGGTCTGGGAAGCAAATGGATTAATAAAAAAGGGTTCATTTTCGAAATAAACGCTGGCGTCGGTCGAAACCTTTTTAATAGTCAAGATACTAGTTATGATATAATCGGTAGAGGAGGCATTTCCTTTGGTTATCGATTCAATTAGAAACAAAAAAAGGCTTCTCGAGAAGCCTTTTTTTATTTAGCATCAAGCTATTTTACATTTTCATCAACCAATTTTTCATCGAAACTTCATTTTCAATAATTGATTTCAAGTCTGTGATTTTTACTCGATCTTGTTTCATTGAATCTCTATGACGAATCGTTACCGTTTGATCTTCGATAGTTTGATGATCAACAGTGATGCAAAATGGAGTTCCCAATGCATCTTGTCTTCTATAACGTCTTCCCACTGCGTCTTTTTCATCATAATTTACATTGAAATCCCAACGTAAATCTTCGATGATTTTGTGTGCGATATCTGGCAATCCGTCTTTTTTTACCAATGGTAAAACGGCTGCTTTCGTTGGAGCCAAAACTGATGGCAATTTCAAAACCGTTCTTGTAGATCCGTCTTCCAACGTTTCTTCTTTTAAGGAAGTTGCAAAAACTGCCAAGAACATTCTGTCTAATCCTACCGAAGTTTCAACTACATAAGGTGTATAATTTGCATTAGTTTCCGTGTCGAAATATTGCATTTTTTTACCGGAGAACTTTTCGTGGGCTTTCAAGTCAAAATCTGTACGAGAATGAATTCCTTCTAATTCTTTGAATCCAAATGGAAAATTGAACTCAATATCGGCAGCAGCATTAGCATAATGCGCTAATTTTTCGTGATTGTGAAAACGATAGTTTTCTCTTCCTAAACCTAGAGATAAATGCCAGTTTAATCGAGCTGATTTCCAATGTTCGTACCATTGCATTTCTTCTCCTGGTTTTACAAAAAATTGCATTTCCATTTGTTCGAATTCACGCATACGGAAAATAAATTGTCTCGCGACGATTTCGTTTCTAAAGGCTTTTCCGGTTTGTGCAATTCCGAAAGGAATTTTCATCCTTCCTGATTTTTGAACATTCAAGAAGTTGACAAAAATACCTTGAGCCGTTTCCGGACGCAAGTATAAATCCATTGCAGTATCAGCAGAAGCTCCTAATTTGGTACCAAACATCAAGTTAAATTGACGCACTTCGGTCCAGTTTCTAGAACCTGTTTCTGGACAAGCGATTTCTAATTCTTCGATTAATGCTTTTACATCTTCTAAGTCTTCGTTTCCAAGAGAACGAGCCATTCTTTCTAGAACTTCTCTTTCTTTGGCTTTATACTCAACAACTCTGGCGTTTGTGGTTAAAAATTCCTGTTCATTGAAAGCATCTCCAAAACGAGCGCGTGCTTTTTCGATTTCTTTGATTGCTTTTTGATTTAACTTTTCAGCATAATCTTCAATCAAAACATCGGCTCTGTATCTTCTTTTCGAATCTTTGTTGTCAATTAATGGGTCGTTAAAAGCATCTACGTGGCCTGAAGCCTTCCAAGTCGTTGGGTGCATCAATATTGCAGCGTCGAGTCCAACGATGTTATCGTTCATTTGAACCATCGCTTTCCACCAATATTCACGTATGTTCTTTTTTAATTCGACTCCATTTTGTGCATAATCATAGACTGCACTTAAACCATCGTATATTTCGCTTGACGGAAAAATAAATCCGTATTCCTTTGCGTGCGAAATTACATTTTTGAATAAATCTTCTTGTTTTGCCATAGTGTTGCAAAAATATAAAAAGTGAAGTTAAAAAAAAGGTTCTTGTGTATATTTTACAAAACATTCTCTTTTAGCTGTTAAACCGTTAAGATATTAAAAACAAAATCCTTTTATATTTTGATAATAAAAAGAAAATAAATACCTTTCTTAAAGTTTAAATCATTGATTTTCTGATTTTTATGAATAAATGATGTCTTATGTTTAAAAGCATTATCAATCTCTTTTTCCCTCCCGTTTGTGCAGGATGTCATTCGTTTTTATTGTCGAATGAAAATGTAATTTGTACGCTTTGCCGACACAATATTCCGCTGACCAATCATCATTTGAATCCTGAAAACGAATCTTTCAAGAAGTTTTATGGAAGAATTCCCGTCGAACATTCATCGGCGTTATTGTATTTTCATAAAAAAGGTATTGTTCAGGAATTAATTCACAATCTGAAATACAAAGGGCAAGAAGAAATTGGCACTGTTTTGGGTGAATGGTATGCCGAAGATTTAAAAAATTCAACAGTAATCCAATCGGTTGATGAAATTATTCCAGTGCCGTTACACAAACGAAAACTTCGAGAACGAGGTTATAATCAGGTTACAAATTTCGGCTTAGAACTGTCAAAAAACTTGAACATTCCTTATGAATCGAATATTTTAGTCAGAAACGTTTATTCCAAAACGCAATCCAAGAAAACCTTATTAAGCAGAAGCGATGGGATTGACACTATTTTTGATGTAGTTTTCACCGATAAAGACCACAATAAACACTTTTTATTAATTGATGATGTCATCACCACTGGCTCTACACTGGAGGCTTGCTCACACGCATTATTAAAAATTCCTGGCGCAAAAATTAGTATTGTATGTATGGCGATGGCGCATTCGTGATTAGTTAATTTCAAAAAGATCTTTTGGCTTAATTTTCAATAATTGTGCTAATTTATAAATGGCATCCAATCAAATATTTATTTGCCCTAATTTAACACGGCTAATTTGCAAATATTCAAAAGAAGAAAATGCCGCGAGCATTTCTACCGACAAACCTGTAGATTGTCTAATCACCCTAAGCTGTTTACCAAACAAAATAATAGGCTCTATCTCAACATTTTTTCTCACCAAACAAAGTAACCAGTATAAATGAAAAAATGTTAATACGTTATATACTACAAATTAAAATATATTTATTAGGTTTACAAAAATCAATTAAACAAAAAACTATGAAACAAAAAATTAAAATTATTGCGTTAGGAATATTCCTGACATCCTTTGTGTTTTCGTGTAGCGAAAATGAACCTATCTCAAAGGATAGTGCTATTTCTAGAGAACAAAAAGGCGTAGCCATCGAACTGGGTAAGAGATTAGAAAACCCCTATTCTGTTTGAACATGAAAAAAGCATTAGCAAATTTGAGGAAATCAAAACTAAGCGCTAAAATGGCAGCGGATGATTTTGAAATTACTCCAACGCATTTGTATGTAAAATTTACCCCAAAAAATGAACAAGAATTAGATATTTTAATGGTTGATTCAACGCTCGTCCTTTATGATTATCCGCTAGACTACGAAATTGCAATTAATGGAGATTTCTACCGTGATCCGGATATTCCTGAGGATCAACCCACACCACAATATTGTGCCGTAAAAGTAACCTATCCATTTGCTCAAAGCAATTCCAAAGTAAAGGGAAATGCAAAACTGATGGAAAATGTTGAAAAGACAATTCTCGCCGAACTCTTTATTCCTGATGAAGAATTTGACATAGATGACACAGGTAGTACAAATAAGACTGACAATGCTACTATGAAAAAAATAAATGGCAAAATGGTCTCAGTTGAACTCATTGATGCTTTAGTAGAAGAAGCATTAAGAATTACCAACAATTTAGACAAATCTGTCAAACAAAATAAAACCTCAAAAATAATGCGCGGCAGTTGGCGGCCAGCAGGAAGAATACAAGTTTGGGACGATTTTATTGGCGGCTACGTTGGCGTTGAGGGTGCACAAGTAAGAGCAAGAAAATGGTTTACAACACACAGAGGCTGGGTCGGAGCCGATGGCTATTATTCTTGTGATGGCACATTCAAACGAAAAGCTAATTATAGTATAGACTGGGATCGTAATGGTGTATTTTACCTGCAAGACGGGTGGCTAAATGGCGCTACTAATCATGGTCCAAAGCAAGAGGGCAACTGGGATTTAAACCTCAAAGATAATAAACAAGAATATTACGCCACTATTTTTAGAGCGGCTCATCATTATTATTATAAAGATATCAAAGGATTGAGAAGACCTCCTCAAAATAGCTTTTTGAAAACAAAATTAAGAATTAGAGCTTGTTATGAAACAGATGACGACAGAAATGGTAGTCACAAACCTAGTCGAAGATTTTTGGGTTTAGGGAGTGCTATCAAAATTTACAATCCAGAGAACAAAACAGAAGAAATTTATGGAACTGTTATTCATGAGCTAGCACATGCCTCACATTGGGGGATGGATAGAAGTAACTATCTTACAATGAATGATTGCGATGATACTTTTCTAGGGCTTTCTTGTTCTGGAGATGCTAAAGTAGCTGAAAGTTGGGCTGTTGGGGTGCAATGGGAACTAACAAGGATCATCTATCCCACCTATAGAGGAAGGTCTTGGAATACTACTCAGCCTAAATACACTCCTGTCGTAATTGATATGATCGATAATTTTGGAGATGACAATGGAGGTTCAGAAAATCTTGAAATAGACAATGTTGATGGATATACTATAAGACAAATAGAGGATGCCCTTATAGGTCAAAAAAAATGGACTAATTGGAGGAATAAAATTAAAGACGACTATTCAAATGCTAAGGCAATTAATCTTGACAAACTTTTTATGTCTTATGAATAAAATAAAATCAATTTTAGGTCTTACCATAGTGCTTTATTTGTTCGGTAGCTGCGGTGAATGCGCAGATTGCGAAGGTAACGGAAATTATAAAATTAAAGCAACTATTAATTATGTAAATGAAACATCAAGTAATATAAAAGCTATTGAATGCGACAGAGTAATTGCAACCGGCGCTACTTTTAAACTTGAAATTGAGGATGTGCTTGGTGTAAAACCAAATATAGATAATTTTCCGGTTTCTATTTTTCCTGATTGTAGAATGGTATATACTGATACAAATAACTTAAAGTGTGAAGATGGAATAGGTAATATTGCAAATTATATAGACAGAAAAGAAATAAGTCCGTTGGTTTTTGAATTTACTTTTAAATTTACGGAAGAAAAAAAATTGGTAGCAAATTTATGCAATTAAGAGACATTTTTCTTTTAATGATTTTGGTATTCAATTTCAAATAATTAACACCAAATTTACAAATTGCATAATAAAACAAATTTTTTTTTATGAATATTCCTTTTGAATTTTTTTAATAACAGTACAAAAAACAGCAGTCAAAGAGCCAAACAGCAAAGCTTGGTTTTTTGCTGCTTTTTTTGATTACAATCAACGCGTGGTTTTATACCTCCAGTAAGCTATAAGAAATAACGCATTGTAGCAACAAACCCAATAATTCCATAAAATGTTTCTATTACACCAAATATAATTGTTATTTTGTAACCTCTAATTCCTGATTGATTATGTTGAAAAACAACTCCAAATATTTTCTGCTTTTACTTATTTTGATAATGGCAAGTTGTGCCAAAAGAGGCAGCATTACTGGCGGTTTAAAAGACACTCTTGCTCCCGTTTTGAATGCAAGTTTTCCAAAAAATTATACCACAAATTTTAAAGGAACCGAAATTAAATTGACTTTTGACGAATATATCAAGCTAAAAGACTTAAAAAAGCAGTTGATTATTTCACCGCCATTGAAGAATGAACCTTTGATATTGCCCACAACGGTGAGTAAATATATTACCATAAAAATTAATGATACTCTACAAACCAATACCACTTATAGCTTCAATTTCGGGCAAAGTATTGAGGACAATAATGAGGGAAATCCATTTAGTCAATTCAAATACGTGTTTTCGACTGGAGCTTATATTGACTCTTTGACCCTTAGCGGAAGCGTGAAAGATGCCTATGAAAAAGAGGTTGAATCGTTCGTTTCAATTATGCTTTACGATGTGAATGATAAATTTAAGGATTCTGTAGTATATAATGAAAATCCAAGATACGTTACCAATACTTTAGACAGTTTGAAAACTTTTAAATTGGAGAATTTAAAAGCGGGGAAATATCTTTTGGTGGCAATGAAAGATTACAATTCCAATAATAAATTCAATCCTAAAAAGGATAAAATTGGATTTAAAGAGCAATTTATCACCATTCCAGCAGATTCTGTCCAAGAACTAAAAATATTCAAAGAAGTGCTTCCGTATAAAGCGTACAAGCCTGTTCAAGTTTCGGGAAACCGATTGGTTTTGCCTTATGAAGGGGAAACAGATAATGTGAAAATTACTTTAAAAAATGGCTCAGCAATCTTACCAACAATTACAACCAAGTTTCCCAAAAAAGACTCCCTACAACTTTGGTTTAAACCTTTAAAAGTAGATTCGTTGGCTATGGTTGTTGCCAAAGACAAATACAAAGCGGATTTTAATTTTAAAATTAAAACTCAGAAAAAAGACAGTATAAACATTAAATCCGTTCAAAGCGGAATTTTAAATTTCAGGGAACAGTTTACATTAGAAAGCACTACACCATTGATTAAATTCGACAATTCGAAAGTAAAACTCATCAATAAAGACTCCGTTTCGGTTGCATTTACTACCAAATATGATGATTTTAACCAACAATTATTTTTTGATTTTAAGAGAGAAGCTTCGGAAAATTATACTTTCACCATTATGCCTGGTGCTTTGACTGATTACTTGGAACAACCAAACGATACCTTGATTTTTAAATTAACGACACGAACTTTATCTGATTACGGAAATCTGACCGTGAATTTGCAGAATGTGAAACAGTTTCCAGTAATAGTTGAATTGACTAACGAAAAAGGCGATGTTCTGGCAAATGAGTATTCAGAAAACAGCTCTAAAGTTGAATTTAATTTGGTTGAACCTGCGCTTTTTTGGCTTCGTGTTATTTATGATGACAACAAAAACAAGAAATGGGATTCGGGGAATTATTTAGAAAAACGCCAAGCCGAAGAAGTTATTTATTTTTCAAAAGCCGTTGATGTTAGAGCCAACTGGGATGTAGAACAAGCATTTGATCTGAGTATTCCTTTTGTTCCCGAAGCAAAAAAGAAAGTGGACAATAAGAAAAAGGATAAATCATCAATGGGATTTTAGTTCAAAAGAATCTCTGTCATTAAGGAATCCTAATTTATTTCTAGTATCAAGTAGTTTTTCCTTGTAAAGCTCCGCGATAAAAACACCTTCAATTTGTTGCGGTTCAAGAATGTAATTCCCAAGAAAATCTACCACTTGTGCATGTCCAACATATTCGTACTGATTAGCATCATTACCTGTTCGATTCACACCAATAGTATAACACATATTTTCGACCGAACGAGCTTTGAGCAAAATATCCCAAGCATTAATGCGCGGTTTTGGCCAATTGGCAACATAAAGCAAAACATCATAATCTTCTATATTTCGTGCAAAAACCGGGAAACGCAAATCGTAACATACTAGCGGACAAATTTTCCATCCTAAATAATCTACAATCAATTTTTCAGTACCAGAAGTATAAACTTTGTCTTCTCCAGCCAAGGTAAACAAATGGCGTTTATCATAAAATTGTATTTCACCTGACGGAAAAACGAACACTAATCTATTGTAGTAATTATTATTTTCTTCAATAATTAGACTCCCTATAATGGCACTATTTTTGGCTTTCGTCAAAGATTGTAACCACAATATAGTTTCTCCCTGCATTGTTTCGGCAAGATCTTTTGGATTCATCGTAAAACCCGTCGTGAACATTTCTGGAAGAACAATTAAATCGACTTGTTCCGTAATTGCATTGATCATTTCTTCGAAATAGTTTCGGTTTGCAATTGGGTTTTCCCAAAATAATGAGGATTGGATTAAGGCGACTTTCATATAAAAGAGGGATTGTTTCACAAAGATACGCAAAGAAGCCACAGAGAAACACAAAGTTTTTATAACAAAAACGCATCCAAATCAATGGATGCGTTTTATATTTAAACTTTATTGTTTTTAAAAACCTATAAGGTTTGTGTTTTTATCCTTGCAAACTTGCGCTCAAATATTCTCTATTCATTTGTGCAATATAATCTAATGAAATTCCTTTAGGGCATTCCACTTCGCAAGCTCCTGTATTGGTACAGTTACCAAAACCTTCAGCGTCCATTTGAGCAACCATGTTTAGAACTCGATCAGTGGCCTCTACTCTTCCTTGAGGTAATAAAGCGTATTGAGAAACTTTAGCAGCAACAAATAACATCGCTGATGAGTTTTTACAGGTAGCAACACAAGCTCCACAACCTATGCAAGTTGCAGCATCAAATGCTCTATCGGCATCTTTTTTTGGAATTGGAATGGTATTAGCGTCTACAGGGTTTCCTGATGTATTTATTGACACGAAACCACCCGCTTGCTGAATTCTGTCAAAAGAACTTCTATCGACCACAAGATCTTTTATAATAGGAAACGCTTTTGCTCTAAAAGGTTCTATATAAATCTCATCTCCGTCTTTGAACATTCGCATGTGCAATTGACAAGTTGGTATTCCTCTGTCTGGTCCATGCGCTTCTCCATTGATAAAAAGAGAACAACTTCCGCAAATTCCCTCGCGACAATCGTGGTCAAAAGCAACTGTATCTTCGCCTTTTTGAATTAAATCTTCGTTTAGAATATCTAACATTTCTAGAAAAGACATATCGCTTTCGATACCATCAACAAAATAGTCAACAATTTTTCCTGCAGATTTGGCATTTGGCTGACGCCATATTTTTAATTTCAGTTTCATTTTTAGAATGTATTAAGTATTATGAATTAAGTATTAAGACTTATTCAAACTTCTATTTATAACTACGAGTAGCTAATTTAATATTTTCGTAAATCAATGGTTCTTTGTGTAAAACAGCTTCACTAGGTTTTCCCTTGTATTCCCAAGCTGCAACATAAGCAAAATTTTCGTCGTCACGTTGTGCTTCTCCATCTTCGGTTTGATATTCTTCACGGAAGTGTCCTCCACACGATTCGTTACGATGTAGTGCGTCTTTTGCAAACAATTCACCTAATTCAAGGAAATCAGCTACTCGTCCTGCTTTTGCTAATTCTGGATTAAAACTATCCGCAGTTCCAGGCACTATAACTTCTTTATAAAATTCTTCTCGTAAAGCAGCAATTTCTTCGATAGCTTCGTTTAATCCCTTAGTATTTCGAGCCATACCCACATTATTCCACATTATTTTACCTAATTTTTTATGAAAATAATCAACGGATTTGGTTCCTTTATTGTTTATAAATTGCTCTATTTGAGCTTTCACTTTTTTCTCTGCTTCCACAAATTCAGGTAGATCGGTAGATATTGGTCCTGTTTTAATTTCTGGAGACAAATAATCTCCAATTGTGTATGGCAACACAAAATAACCATCGGCTAAACCTTGCATCAAGGCCGAAGCACCTAATCTATTCGCTCCGTGATCCGAAAAATTAGATTCTCCTATAGAGAAACATCCTGGAATGGTGGTTTGTAAGTTATAATCAACCCAAGTTCCTCCCATTGTGTAATGCACTGCTGGATAAATCATCATAGGAGAAGTATATGGATCTTCGTCTACAATCTTTTCATACATTTGAAATAAGTTACCGTATTTACTGGAAACAACTGCTCTACCTAGTTTTATAATCAAAGCTGCATCATTTGCATCTAAACCCTTTACAAAAGCTTGTTCTTTACCATAACGCTGAATGGCATCAGCAAAATCCAAATAAACCGCTTCACCTGTTTTATTTACACCAAAACCTGCATCGCAACGCTCTTTTGCGGCTCTCGACGAAATATCACGAGGAGCAAGATTTCCAAAAGAAGGATATCTTCTTTCTAAATAATAATCTCTTTCCGATTCTGATAAATCTGTCGCTTTTTTCTTTCCTTCACGAATGGCCTTTGCATCTTCGAGTTTTGCTGGAACCCATATACGACCGTCATTACGCAATGATTCCGACATCAAGGTTAATTTCGATTGGTGATCTCCTGAAACAGGTATGCAAGTTGGGTGAATTTGTGTATAACATGGATTAGCGAAAAACGCTCCTTTTTTGTGTATTTTCCAGGCTGCAGTCGCATTACTTCCCATGGCATAAGTCGAAAGGAAAAATACATTTCCGTAGCCTCCAGAAGCAATAACAACAGCGTGAGCAGAATGTCTTTCAATTTCTCCTGAAACTAAATCGCGTGCAATAATTCCTCTTGCTTTACCGTCAACTACTACTAAATCTAGCATTTCGTGACGTGCATGCGATTTTATTTTGCCACGACCGATTTGACGGTTCATCGCAGAATAGGCTCCTAACAATAATTGTTGTCCCGTTTGACCTTTAGCATAAAATGTTCTGGCTACCAATGTTCCTCCAAAAGAACGATTGTCTAATAATCCGCCATATTCTCTAGCCAATGGAACGCCTTGCATTACACATTGGTCGATAATATTGGTTGAAACTTCAGCTAAACGGTGAACGTTTGCTTCACGAGAACGATAATCGCCTCCTTTTATAGTATCATAAAACAAACGGAAAGTAGAATCTCCGTCGCCTTGATAATTTTTAGCAGCGTTGATTCCGCCTTGTGCAGCAATCGAGTGTGCGCGACGTGGAGAATCTTGAAAGCAAAATGTTTTAACATTATACCCTAATTCTGCCAAAGTTGCGGCTGCAGAACTACCTGCTAGTCCGGTTCCCACAACGATAATATCGATATTACGTTTGTTCGCTGGATTTACTAAATTAATATGATTTTTATAATTTATCCATTTGTCCGCGATTGGACCACTAGGAACTTTTGAATCTAATGCCATTATAATTAAATATTAAATATGATTAAAATGATGAAATAATGCAATAAAAATAAAACCAAAAGGAACTACTATTGCAAAAGCATATCCTAATTTATGTAATGATTTTGAATATTTATTGTTAAA
>CAMDGJ010000023.1 GCA_945897545.1 Flavobacterium psychrophilum | reverse complement strand
GAAAAGCTCAATGCAGTGTCGTTAATAACACTCGTTTCAACCGTAGTGGTAGATCCGTTTGTGCTTTGATGCGTTGTTAATACTTTTGCAGCATTTGTGGAACTCATGGTAAGTAGCGTATTACCCGTGCCGTTTACATTTGGAAATGTGGTTACCAATTCTGGGTTTACTGTTAGCGTACCTGTTGTTGGTCCTATTCCAGTAACAATAACGGTATCTAAAAGAGCGCCTTGGACATAATCAATATTTGAAGTTCCTGTTGCTGTATATAGTTTAAAGGTATGAATGATATTTTGTTGAATATAGTTAATCGGAAAGCTGAGATTTGTTGCAGTATTGTTATTAACAACTACTGCTTCAGCAGCAAGCAGACTACCGTCTTGTCTGGTTTTAGTTAGCGTAATTAATGTTCTGGGACTATAGGCAGTAGACCAAGAAAGTGTTGTATTACCACTACCGTTTGCATTTGTAAATGCGGTTACCGTTTCTGGACTTGCGGTTAGCGTACCTGTTGGGGCGGCCGCTCCAGTAACAACAACGGTACTTAAAAGAGCACCAAGAACACTCGATCCTGCCGTTGTAGCATACAAACGAAAGGTATGAGTCCTTCCATTCTGGATGTAATTGGCGGTCAGATTAGTAAAGCTCAGTAGATTGTTGTTAATAACAATATCTTCAGTCGTAGTAGTAGATCCGTTGGTGCTTTGATGCGTTAGTAATACTTTTGCAGCATTTGAGGAAGTCATGGTAAGTAGCGTATTACCCGTGCCGTTTGCATTTGGAAATGTGGTTACCGTTGCTGGGTTTGCGGTTAGCGTACCTGTTGGTGGGGTCACTCCAGTAACAATAACGGTAGATAAAAGCGCACCAAGGACACTCGATCCCGCCGTTGTAGCATACAAACGAAAGGTATGAGTCGCTCCTTCCTTGATGTAATCGACAGGCAAATCAGTAAAGCTCAAATCAGTGTTGTCAATAACAATCGTTTCAGCCGAAATAATAGATCCTGTGCTTTGATGCGTTAGTAATACTTTTGCAGCATTTGAAGAAGTCATGGTTAGCGCAGTATTACCGGTGTTGTTTACATTTGGAAATACCGTTACCGTTGTTGGATTTGCGGTTAGTGTTCCCGTTGTTAAAGGTCCCTGTAATAAGACAACCGAATTCTGGGAAGCTGTCATATCCAATTTTACCACATAATAATCTCCATCCTGTGTAATGTTTCCGCCCACCGAATTCAGAGTCAACGAGTCTTTCCATAAATTTTCATACTTAGTGGCGTTAGCTAAGACCATAGCTTTAAATGCGGTATAATCAACGCACAAATCTTGAAAATCACTAGGAATATAATCCGGCTTTAATGCCAATGCTGGATTTAGGTTTCCTGCAAGTTCAACATCTCTTCGTATTTCATTTAAAACACAATTGGTATTCGTTAATGATGCCATTTTAGTTGAAGTCATTGTAAAATTAGAAGGTAAATAGGATTTATGAATTCTTACATTCACCTCTGATACTTGTGTATTAGTTTTATCCGTATCAAAGGAATTAACTAATAAATAAGATTTTCCATTTTTAACACTCACTATAGAAGTTATTGTTGCATTCCTTGCAATTGTAGGCGTCTCGGGTATAATTTTATAGACAGCTCCTCCTGAAAGATAATCCAAAACACTATAAGTCCATGCTTGAGATGAAGGTATTTGATATCGACTAGCCCCATTTGGAATGGTTTTAAAGGAGTTCCAATGGTAAATTCGATCGACACCCACTTCCATATACTTCATAAATACCTGTAAAGTCATTGCCCCTCCAAAGGCTCCTTCATTTTCTGTAGGAATGGTAGCAGTCCAATCTGCCAACCCCCCAAATTCATGAATTTCTCTTGAAAACTTGTTTTGATACCCTGCAATGTTAGTATTCACATAATTCCATACATCTTTCGAATTACTTACTTCAGTGGTTAAATTAGTGCCTTCATAAAAATATTCGGAAAAAGACACAAATTTGGGAATTTTAGTTAGCTTGGCTCCCGTTTTTTGATTGTTCTCGTTTGCAATATGATCAAGCACACGAAATGCCCCAACATTATGTACGGTATTAATATTGGACAAAGTATTGGAGGAAATATTAAAAAGACTTAAAGTGGCACTAGGTAAAACAGATTGAATGGCAGCGGCCGCATTATCATAGTGTGTAATGAATTGGGCTTCAGTTCCATTAAATCGTTCTAAACTGTTCATTTCTGTACCAATTCGGAAACGCAGCTTGTTCGCTTTTACCTCACCCAGTAAAGTTTTTAAGGTAGTGCACAGCTGGCTTACGGTATCATACCATTCTTGGGAAAGATTTGGAACCCCTGCATTACCATAAGAACTAAGTGATGCATTAGTATTCGTCGTTAAATCCCATGGGATATTATCCAATACAATGGTTAAATCTTCATAGCCAAGATCCAAATAAGGCTGTAAACGTTGTTGAATTAGCTCAGGTCGAAAGACCAATACACCACCAGCGTTTCTATAAACAAAATCATAGGCTCGCAATTGGTCTAATAAAGCGATCCCTGCTGGAGTAGTCAGGTCTGTTAAAGTACCTGTTATTCCTGGATACTTAGAATATCCGCCCAACAGTCTTACAACGGATAAATTGTCAGCAAAGGGCACTTCTGTTGCAAAAGAACGCTTTTGGTACGGAAAATCTGTTTGCAACATGTAATTTGGAATTTCTGTTGTATTTAAACCGTCTTGTAAATAAGGCCCTAATACGGGCTGGCTTCTCCAAAAGGGCTTCAACTCACCAAGAAATCCAGCGTTACCAACAATGTCGTTTGGTTTACCTGGCAAACCGGTTTGTGCACTGGCAAAGGTGGCGAACAGCACTAAAAAGCACACTGTTATTTTTGCCAAAGAAAACGTAGTTATATATTTTTTCATCTTTTTTATTTTTAAATTATTCTACAATCCATTTTGTTGTGGTACTTTTTCCTTCTGAAGTCAAACGCACTAGATAAACTCCAGCAGTTTTCACGGTACTAACAGTCACATTTTGTGTAGACCCTGATGGTAAATTATCTTGAGAATACATTTTTTGACCTAGCATATTACTTACTGTAAGGGAAACTCTAGTCGCACTTTGAGGAATTACAATATGAAATGAATTTGCTTTTGAAGGATTTGGATACAAAGTAAAACCAGCAATTGTATTGTCAATTGTTTTCAATGATTTAGCATAAATCAATTTAAAACGGCTTGCATCTGAAGTAGCTGTATTTCCAGCCGTAACAGTGTAGGCATAATCTATTGTTCCATCTACTGGAATTTCAGTTGTAGTACCCGTATAACGATCTACTAAGTAAGGGGTTTCGGTTAAACCGGAACCTTGTACTTTTAAGGAATACGATGTTCCCCCGTATTGTGTAATATTCAAAGGAATCTCATCTGTTGTTGCAGGAAGCGCTCTTTTCTCAATAGCTAATAATGTTCCGCTGTTATCCGTGGCGATACTTTCATTGAAGTTGGTCAATTTGTTGGCATCATTCTCGTTTACGGCATTGCTTTCGTTGGCATCAAAAGCGACAATTAAACCATCTACCGCTTCAGCGGGTTTTGCCGTATCGTACAAAGACAAACGAAGCACGTTAGCCAATTCTTTGGTTCTAAATACAGCAGTTTGGGCCCCAGCCGTATTTTTGCTGGCATCTGTAAACGAAAGTGTTGGAGTTGCAGATGGTGCGGCTACCGTTTTTACAAAACAAGCTTGTCCCGGTTGTAAATGCTTATTGGCATATCCAGAGGTACTTAAATTCGCTACAATGTCAACTGTAGCATAGGCACCGTTTGCAGGGTTTAAAACATAATAATAACCGGTCACTAAATTTGTTGCAGCGGTTAAAACGGTACTCATATTAACTTGTGTTTGATATGGATTTCCTATTAAGCTAAAACCATTGGCAGTAGCATTCAAACCACTTACAACTTTGGTTCCTGTTGTTACTGTTCCAGTTGTTCTCAAAGTGGTAGCATCGTTAGTCGCAGTAGCGTCCAGATTAGTGGCCAGTCTACTTCCTCTAACATATACCAAGTAGGGAGAACCTGCAGTAAGGGTTCCATTAGTATTTGCCAGAGCAGTCCAAGCGGCTGTTGCACCGGTATTGGTATGCGTAAAAATGGAAGGCGCATTAGTACTTGTAGTATCAAAACCATTTGTAGCACCACCGCTACCGCTAAGATGTGTTCCGTAACCTGCATTTAAATTAGCGCCATTTTCTTGATCTTCTTGCCAGTTGGCTTTAATCGTACCTGTAGTAGTTACTGGTGAACTCAACAAACGATACTCTCGATATCCTGCCGGAATATAACGCTCTATCGTTACATTGCCATTAATAACTCCTAATGGTGATGGCCAAATTGTTGACGTTCTTGCAGCCGTTGATTTTAATGTCACCAACCCACCTGTATTTAAAATGCAACTACCAGTAACATTTAAAGCTCCTTTTATCGATTTCATGCTTGATGTGGCGGTTACTCCTCCAGCATTAGTATTAGAAATAGTGAGGTCAATATAGGTGTTAACATCTGGAACAGCTGAACCATTAGCATTAGTCATAAAAAATCCTGCGGCTGTTGGGGAGGGTGTTGAATATATAACGGATCCATTATTTATAAAAGTGGCAAAATTGATAGTTGGCGAAGCTGTTCTAAAATCCAGTATGCCCCCTGATTGAATATCTAGCGTACCAGCAAGTGTGCCATTAAAATTTCCTATAGAAACACTAGGACTTACACCACTTACAAAAGTTATAATTTTCGTCCCAGTTTTTATAGTGCAATTACCAGTTATTACATGAGGATTGCCTGAAGTCAAATTTCCAGTGGTTAATGTCAAATTTGAAAATTTAATAGCGGCACCAGAAGTAATTGTTTGACTAGCATTTAAAGCAATTTCAGCTGAAATAGCTGGATATGTACTACCGGCATTCCATTCACTCGCAAAATTGAAAGTTCTCGTGACACCTTTAAATCGTAATGTAGTTCCAGAAGTAGATGTTATCATTGCGGATGCCGCTGATACAGCAGCAATATCGACTCCAATATGGTCGTCAGAAGCTCCAGTTACCGCAGACGCAAGTACATAAGCTCTCAATTTTCCGTATACATTCACGGCAAATGTTACTGCAGCAAGTGATCCGGCTGTTGCTATATGAAGGCTATAGCAATCGGAATCTCCTGTAAGAGTAACGACATGACCGGCTTGTATGTACACCGTGTTTGTGGCTGTTGGAGCTACACTAGCAGTAGACCAAGCAGTTACTCCCGTCCTCACCTGCCAGGTTCCGGCATCACTCCAGTTTCCTGAAGCAAGAGATCGGTAATCTCCGGTAGTAGCAGCGTCAGCAGCGATGGCAGGGCTTTGCCCCCAACCCAAATTCACACACAGTAAGAACAATCCAAGGGAAAAGAGGAATTGCACGTGTGTTTTTTGACTAAGAAATTTTTTTTTCATTTTTTTAATGTGTTAGTTAGTTAATCAGTTAGTTAATAATGCTATATTCAGGTCTTTTTTTATAAGGAATAAATAGGATTATCTTATATAGAGAAACAAAACTATCAAAACCAAAACTCTTAACTATCCTGCGCTGTCCTGTTAAATTAGAATATTTTATTTTTTTAACCTTTCGACCTCAATTCATTAGAGATTCCCTTTGGTCTATTTTTAAATAATAGGGGCATTGCACGGCTTGTTATCGGAGTATTTAACAGCATTTAATGGTATGAATTCAGAAATGGGATGTTTTTCAAAATTTTAATAAAGTCAAAAAATAAATTCTAAAAACTTTGCGATATTTATTTAGTGTTAGTGATTTTGGAGAAGATTATTAAACTACTTCGGGGCAGAACCCCCGAGATATTCACCGCAAATTACTTCGTCTATTCGACCTTCGGTCTCGGTACGCAAATTATACCAAACATTGAACCCGTTAGGTGTAATTAATAAATGGTTTCAAGTAATTAACTTTCAGAGTTAAAATTAAATCCAATTAGAAATTAAATGTCAGTCTGAGCTTGTCGAAGACAAAAAAAAAGAGACATTTCGTACTCCCGAAGTTTCGGGACAGTGTGAAAAATTACAATAAATTAAGCATGAAATATAATTACACCTAACAGGTTTTTAATCCCATTTTACCACCCCGTTTGTCACGCTGTAAAGCGTCCCTACTATCTTGCGTTGAGACTCACAGGGAATGACAAAATAATTAGTTTTTTTAGTTCCAAAAAAATGCCCCCAGATAGTGACTAACTAATTGGGGGCAGCGTAAATCTTTATTGTTTTTTTATTCTATAATAAGTATTAAAAGGGTTGTTATCAAAATTGAAAATAGGATGCTGATTATTAATTCCGGCATACAAATAGTTGATTTTAGGCTTTTCCACTTTTTACAAATCCATTTACTACTTTTCACTTTGAAGTTAGGCATCTTTTCTTTTGTCACTTTTTAGTTTAGCCATTCAAATAAGGTATTTGTACCACCAGTTCTAGTAGTAGAAACTAAAGCATCCTATTTTTTAGTTTTTATTTTTTGAAAAACCATTTATTTGTAAGTATCCAAATCATTTTTTTACAGAAAATAATTTTAAAACTGTTGCTTAACTAATACTGCGGGTTTTATTTGCAAGTCCAGTTCCTAAAACGAATTATTCCAAATAAAAAACTTCATTTAATGCAACTGTCACGGGTGAATTATCTTCATTAACTTCCATAATATCCGCCATAAAATCCCACCATTTTTTTACAATCTCTGTTTGTCCCAAATCTTGGGAACCTGCGTCACCATTCACTTTTTGAAAACCAAATAAAGTATTGGTTTCTTCATCTAAAAAGATGGAATATTCATGTACGCCAGATTCTTTCAGCAGGCTTTTTAATTCGCCCCATAATTCATTGTGCCGCTTGATATAAACTTCTTTTTGACCCTTTTTGAGGTGCATTTTAAAGGCAATTCGTTTCATGATATTTATTTCTATTAAAAAGTATTGACAATCAATTCTATCGTATTTATTCCTGGCATCAAACGAAGGCTTCCGAAGGCGGTGGCTATTTTTTGACCATTTACTTTTACAATATGCTCTTTGGAAAATTCCATTTCAAATGTACCAATCATCGTTGATGGTAATTCAATGGTATAGATTTGTTTTCTAAAAGACACGTATTTATAAGTTCCTTTAATCAGCCCTTTTGCGGTAGGCAGTACTATGGCGCTTTTTTGAATGCCATTTAATTTTGGATGAATGGAAACAGCAGAAAAACCAGGTGTTTTAGGCTGGATTCCCCAAATATTTCTAGAGACAACAATCGCTGGTATTTTTACTATACCTTCAGTTGCATCTCCGTTTGCACTTTGCTTTTGTAACAATTTAGTGCTCAAATCGGTTTCATCTGCATCGTATAAGGATTGCATTAAAAACAAAAACTCAGAGTCTTGAACTTCTTTGAGATCTATCGTACTTATATACTGTATAACGGCACTTCTGTTTTGGGTAGGAACTAAATTAAAAGCAAGTGCCAGTATGTTTGCAGCGACTGAGGTGGTTTTGGCACCTAAAACGTCCGTAAAAAACCCTTTCTCATTTAGAAAACTTTTCTGAATGGCTTTTTTAACCATTAAAGCTTGCAAGTCATACGGCAACAAATCACTATCCTTATGCAACAATTGCGCGAATTTTGAAAGTAATTCCAGGTTTTTATAGTGATACGAATTTTCAACCATTGTTTTCTTTTTAGACTCATCGACTAGCAAACCGTCTTTTTGAAGTTGATTTAGATCTGTAGCCTGCTTTATTTTTTCATAGTATTTTTGAATCAATGCCTCATTTCCGGTATACTGGTAATCTTCCAAAAGCATTAAAGAGATACAGGTGATATCTTCCGGTTTAGGAGAAAGTGTTTCCATAAATTTTTCGATCCTGTTTCTGCTGATACTATAATTCGTATCAAATACATAATCGCTCAATTGTTTGCAATACGCATGGGAAATAGTCAACTTACTTTCATCGAAACTGGGGTCTTTTACAGTTGCAACTTTAGAAGCGTTCCATAGCGCATCCAAAGAAGCATTGGAACTAGAAAAAGAACTGGAACTATTATTTATAGGATTAGGGATGGATTTGTCATTTGTCACAATCTGAAAGGCACTTTCTTTGGAGTAGTCACTCAATCGATTGTCAGTATCCCAAACACGCACCTTCCAAAAATAATTTGTATTTTCTTCGAGCGGTTTCCCCAGATACACATTGTTTGTGGAAGATTTTATTCTAACCTGTCCGCTATTCCATGCATCCCCAATATTTTTAGCTAGATTTTCCTGTGACGAGGCTACCAATATTTGGTAGGCAGATTGAAAGACCGCCTCTTTAGGAACTTCCCATCCAAAGATTGGTTTTTTTGTCGTACTAATTGCTTTTTCGGCTGGAGTACCAAAGTTGATGTTTAAGTTTGTGGCAATTGAAGAATAAGGATCTTTACGCTGGGCAATCAAGTTATCACAAGTCGTCTTTAATTCTTTTAAAACGCTAGCATACTGTTGGTTTTTTACAAGATTAACAAGCTCTTTTGGGTCTTTTTCTAAGTCGTACAATTCTTCAATAGACTTATCGTTTACATATCTAAAATATTTCCATTTAGTAGTTCGCACTCCTTCACTAGGGGGTATTTTATCAAATTCCCACAAATGCTCAATCAATACGGCATCTCTATCTAAATTTGCATTTTTTGTTCGGACAAAAGGCATCAAACTTTTTCCATGTGATGTCTTTGGTATTTTTACTTCTGCCAAGTCTAAAATTGTGGCGGAAATATCTACATTTAAAGCCATTGCCGCTATGTCTTTGTGTTGTTTTTTAACACGAGGGTCAAAAACAATCAAAGGTACTTTTATAGAATTGTCATACATGAGCCATTTTCCGGCTATTTGACGTTCTCCCAAAAATTGACCATTGTCTCCCATTAAAATAATAACAGTGTTTTTATCAAGCCCTTGGGTTTTTAATTTTTCACGGATTTTTTCTATTTCGTCATCAATGCCCGCAATCATTCGATAATACCCTTTTATACTGTGTTGGTATTTTTCGGGAGTGTCATAACGCCATCCCCATCTTAATCGGTTAAAACCATCTTTTACCATTTTTGGCAATGAGTCGTGATATTTTTGTTCTCCTAAAGTTAGATTGGGAATGGTAACGTCTTTTAATACGTGGTCATTCGTCTGATCCCAGAAAAACTGTTCTTTTGTATTGTCACTGGCATGTGGAGCACTAAAACTCAATTGTAAACAAAAAGGTTTGTCTGTAGGCACATGGTCTAAAAACTGCAAGGCTTTATGCCCGGTATACCGTGTCAAATGCACCGTGTCTTTGTCTATCGTTTTGTAATAATAACTGGACCTGTCTTTTTTATCGTAACGTAAATCGTACTCCTCATAATCGTCAAATAAGAGGTCTAGATGGGAGTAAGAAACGCCGAATTTACCATACATAGCAGTGTAATACCCTGCATCTCGTAATAGTTTAGGGAAAGCATTTCGCATGTATTCATCCCTGATATCTGCGGTTTGAAAGTTATATTTATGTGTTCTCTCTTGCAGTCCACTCAAAATACTCGCTCTACTCGCCGAGCAAATTGGCGTTGTAGCGATGGCGTTTTTAAAAAAAACTCCTTGTTCTGCAAGTTTATTCATTTGTGGCGTGTATGCCAGTGGATTGCCCGCATATCCAATGGCGTCCCAACGTTGATCATCTGTTAGAATAAAAATAATATTAGGTCGATCTGTTTTCTTTTTTTGAAAATTATGTATTGTATTTGGAACAGTAACTTCTTTCTGAGCTGTACTTTCTTGCCAAAAAAATAAAAATACAAGTACTATTCCAGTGCTTTTTATGGTTTTAATTATGCCGTTCATTGTCAATTATAGATTTATTTTTTTGAATAAATTCAAAACAGATTATTATTTTTTATTGCTAATGTAATTCGAAGAAGGAACAACTTCTTTACGAACTCTTGTTCTAAACTAGTTACTTATGGCATCCAATACCTTTAGGGTTCTTATTGTTGTACCGTCAACATAAAATATTTATTTTTATTAGGTCTCTCAATCCAATTTTCAGTTTTATTTGCTAATGGATGTAAACCCGTTGGGTGTAATTATTTTTCATGGCTAATTGCCAGCAATTTGTCACACTGAGCTTGTCGAAGTGTCATTTTTTTAAGTCTTCGACAAGCTCAGACGGACATTTGAGTTCAAATTGACTATAAATTTTAATCGAAATGAGTCATTTTTAACAGATTTCATTAATTGCACCCAACGGGTTGATGTAAATATAAATATACAGGATTACGGGTCTCGTCCTAAAATATCCATTGGGATAATTTTTTAATGACCTCCGCTGATTTTTGTATCAAAATCTATTCCCTGAGTTCTTAGAATTCCGCTCACTTTCCAAGCATAAAATGCCAAATAAGCAAAACAAACAACGCCAACAATGTAACTGTTTTGGATACCGATGCTATCTGAAACTAATCCTTGAGTCCAACTTACAATTCCACCCCCCATAATCATCATAATCAAGAAACTACTCCCTTGACTGGTGTACTTCCCTAATCCGCTTACTGCCAAAGTAAAGATGCAAGGCCAAAGTGTGCTACAAAATAAACCAACACTTGTAAAAGCATAAACGCTTATCATTCCTGTTGTTGCCATTCCTGTAAACAAGGCTACAATTCCTAATGCAGAAAAAATCAACAACATTCTGGCTGGATTTCCTTTGCTGGCCATATCGGCAGCAATTAACACCAAAATAATTAATCCATAAACATAGAAAGGAGTCAAGTCGTGTTTTGCAATGGCATTAACCAGCAAGAAAACACCGAAAGCTAAATAGGGAGCAAAGAAGCGCAGCATTTTTTGAGTGGTCATATTATCGGTAAAAGCTTCAACCGCTCCAGTCCAACGACCAATCATCAAACTCGCCCAATACAATGAAATATAAGGCGCAATATCGCCAATGGCAAACCCTAATTTACTTTCCATATACGCCGGCAAGTTACTCGCCGTGGAAACCTCGACCCCCACATAAAGAAAAATGGCTATCATTCCCATGACCAGTTGAGGATATTGCAATGCAGAATTTTTTGAAGATGCCGCATCTTCTGCTGATTCTTCTATTGTTTCAGGATGTTCTGGTAACGAAGAGAATTTTAAAAGAACCGCAACAAGCAGGAATGCCAATCCCAATATTAAATAAGGAATTTTAACGCTTTCAATACTCATGTCCGTACTCCCGTTTGCTGCGGCACCAAAAATAGCGAAACTCACAATTAGGGGTCCAATAGTTGTTCCGAAATTATTGATTCCTCCTGCCAAAGTCAACCGTTGCGAACCTGTTTTTATAGGCCCCAATGCAATTGCCAATGGATTGGCAACCGTTTGCTGTAACGAAAAACCCAACCCAACAGTGAATAAACCCGCCAACATTAAAGGATAGGAACCTGTATTTGCAGCAGGGTAAAACAACAATGTCCCGAGAGCTGAAATGACCAATCCCAATGCCAATCCATTTTTATAGCCAATTTTATTAACTAAATCTTTCCCAATTAATAGAGAAACCCCCATATATATTAGGGAACCTACAGTATAAGAAATATAAAAAGCGATGGATACAAATTGACTTTGGCTTTGCGTCAAATCAAATGCTTTTTTGAATACCGGAATTAAAATGTCATTACTGGCGGCAACAAACCCCCAAAAAAAGAAGACGGTTGCTAAGGGAATAAATTGTCCCCATTTGGTTTGTGAATTTTCTGAACTCATGATTTAAATTAGATTTATGTTAATTATTGAATGTACTTTAGTAAGGGATTTTTTTTGCAGGTCAACAAATATAAATTAGTCTTACTGTCAGTTCGAGCGCTTCATCCTGAGCGAAGCCGAAGGGCGAGAACCAGTATTGCATCTCGACTTTAGCCTGTCTTGAGCGAAGTCGAAAGGCTCGATGTGACAAAAATTAATTAGACTTTTATATATTTCTAATTGGTATTAGTTCCTAGATTCATAAAAAAAGGTATTCTTAACTGATTTTATTTATTTTTTTGATCTATTGTGATTTTATAATTACCTGATTTCAACTCAAAAATCATTTTCTCATTGCTCTCTTTTGATACATCAAAAATAGTTGGCAGGCTATTTACCAATTCGCCTTTCGGCAATATCAGAGAAGCGCTTGAATTGTTTGGAACATGGATGTTTAATACTAATAATGTTTCTTGTTTTTTCCAATCGACCTTTATTTTACCGTACGGAGATTCGAAATCTGCCTTAGCCCATTCTAAAGTGTTGGTAAGTTTGGGTTCTATAAAAAAATGTTTAAACCCCGGGGCATTTTGATCCGGTCTTATCCCAGCCAAATATTGATAAAACCAATTACTTACATCCCCAAACATGATATGGTTAAGCGAACTTAATCCTTCGGCTTCTTTGCCTTTCCAGTGTTCCCATAGTGTAGTCGCTCCTTTTTCTACCAGATAACCCCATCCTGGATACGACTTCGTAGTAATAATTTTATAAGCTAAATCAGCGTGTCCGTTTTTTGCAAGCACATGCAGCAAATATTTTGCGCCCAAAATCCCAGCATCCAAGTGATCATCTGCTCTATGAACAGCCTCTAGTAATTGACTGACCACTTTTTCTTTTTCTTTCTCGGGTACCAAATCAAAGTATAAGGCTATACTTTGGGCTGTTTGTGAACCATTAGCATAAGCACCTGTATTCTGATTATAGAACTTCGTATGGAATGCTGCTTTAATACTATCCGCCAAAAGACGATACTTCAAGCGATCCGATTCATTTCCCAATATTTCTGCAGATTTGGAAATGATGTCTGCAAAATGATAAGAATAAGCAGTTGAAGTTAAAGGAACGGGTGTTTTTGTGTTGATATGTGCCCAATCTCCAAGCCCAATGGATAAAATATGGTTTTCGCTTTTGTTTGAAAAGAAGTCCGTCATTTTTTTCATCCCTTCATAATGGTCTTTTAAAACGCGTGTATTGCCATCGAATTGATAGAGTTGCCAAGCAATTATCGGATAAGCTCCTATCCATGCAGGCCCATTTCCCCAAAAATAACCCCATCCTGAGGTAGGAACAATAGCGGATAAATTCCCATCCGGTTTTTGTTCATCTGCCATATCATTGAGATATTTTTCATATCCTTTTGAAGAATGAAAATTGAACAAACCTGTTTCTGCAACCAGTTGCGCATCTCCCGTCCATCCATTTTTTTCTCTTTGGGGACAATCCATTGGATATCCATAAAAATTCGATTTATAGGACCAGAGTGTCATTTCTTGAATTTTGTTTATGGTTGGGTCTGAACAGTCAAAAACACCTCTAGTTTCAAAACTGGTAGTGGCAGCAAGTGCCTTTATAGCATCAAATGTCAATTCATTCTTGTACCCCGTTATTTCTACATATTGAAATCCATGGAAGGTGAATTTTGTTTCAAATATTTGATTCTTTTTTTCAGACACAATAAATCGGTCTGTTTGCACTTCTGATTCTCTCATGTGTCGAATGATGCCACTTTGATCAAGATGTCCCGAAGGATCAATAATCTCACCATAGCGCACTTTTATAGTGTCTGAAAGAATTCCGTTGGCTTTCAGCCTAATCCATCCTGCCATATTTTGACCAAAATCAACGAGATAATTGTTTTCGCCTAATTTCTTTATTTGCTTCGGCTTGATGGTGTCAAATACCTTAATAGACTCCATCGCTTGGGATCGTAGTTTTCCTCCTGGTGATGAAATCGTCGACACTTCCGACCATTTACTGTCATTAAATCCAAATTTTGCCCAGCCTTCTTGTTCTTTGCGGGCATCATAGATCATTCCTACTCTAATATTATTATAGGTAACTGGGGCTTGAGCTGCTTTCCATTTTTCATTGGTGTCTATAATCTCTTTCGATCCATCTTTATAGCTAAGCTCTAACTGCATGATGGCACGAGGTTTTCCTCTCCAAGGCGATTTGTCAAATCCCCATACATCTTTTGAATTCATATTGTACCATCCATTTCCTAACAGTATTCCAATAGCATTTTCTTTTTTGACACTAGAGGTTACATCATAAGTTTGGTAAAGCACCCGTTTATCGTATTTAGTAAATGCAGGATTTAAATGATCATCACTAATTTTAGCACCATTTAAGTAGGCCTCATAATAACCAACTCCGCAGATATACATCCGAGCCTGGGCAATTTCTTTTTTTACAGTAAATTCATAACGCAACATGGGTGCATTTTCATCCCAATGATCCATACTCTCTTTGTTTTTCGCTCTTTCTGCTACAAAAGCTTTAAAATCCCATACGCTGGGAGCTGAGATCCATTTTCCATTCCAATCTCTTTCATTTAAAAAAGCAGTTTCAAAGTAATTTATTGCACTATAAGGCGTAAGACCATGATTTGTTTTTAAACGTACCTTCCAATAATAGTGTTGTTTGGATTGCAAAGGTTTCCCTTTAAAAAGTATTTGTACAGATTGGTCAGAGGGGATAAATTTTGAATTCCAAACATCTGCCGTATTTGGATTTAACAATTCAGGGGAGGTAGCCACTAAAATTTGGTAGGCAGTCTGAGAAACATCTGTTACCGTATCCGTTCCGATTTTCCATCCAAAATAAGGAGCTACATTGTCTATTCCTAAAGGGGTAGTTTGATAATCACAAGTCAATCCTTTTACGGCTAATCTTGTATTTTTTATTTTGTATTTACACCCTATAACCGAAATGGAAATTAGAATACACAAGAATACAGTACTTATTTTTATATGCCTCATAATGAATTTGCTAAAATAAAAATCGCGGATGTCTTTGTCATTATTGAACTCTTTTACTCTTTTTAGGTTTAATTCCTCGAAGCGCTACTTCAAATTTTCACCGCAAATTTGCAAATTATAAATTTGCAAATTTGCGGTGAATACTTCTGGAACGCTGCCCTAAGGTGTTTATTAGATTTTGCTATCTAATGTAATTTTAAATCTTTATGATTTTTCTAACCACCTGCGATTTGTTGTCAAGAGTTATTTTTAATAGATACACCCCTTTCTGGAGCGTTGAAGCATCATACATAAAATCAGGATCTGCACGAATTATTTTTGGCGCACTAATCATTTTTCCACCAATATCAAATACACTTAATTCAATACTACTGGCTTTGTGATCTATAATATGGATACGGAACTGATCTGTGAATGGATCAGTAGAAACAGTAACCCCTTCAGTATCTCGGTTCTCCATTTGATCATTAATACCCAGTGTACTATCATAACCATAGACAACATATGTAGCTAAAAGAGCACCTTGAACATAATCTATATTTGAAGTTCCTGTTGCTGTATATAGTTTAAAGGTATGAATGATATCTTTTTGGATATAGGCAATCTTAAAGGCTGCATTTATTGCTGTATTGTTATTAATAACTACTTTTTCATCAAGACCAGTTTGTTGAACTATAACACCGTTTTGTGTGGTTTTAGTTAGAGTAATTAATATTCTCGGACTATTTTGAGTAGACCAATTAAGATACGTAGTGCCACTAGAATAAGTAATTGGTGTAACACCAGTACCCGATGTAACAGTAAAATTTCCATAAGTAAGTGAAGCACCAGGAGCCGATGAAGGAGTTGATTCTGTTACGTTTTGTGTGCTTGCGGTTAGCGTACCTATTGCTGGTGCTATTGCTGGTGGTGTCGCTCCAGTAACAATAACGGTAGCTAAAGGAGTACCGCCAAAGGCATCCGATCCTGCCGCCGTAGCATACAAACGAAAGGTATGAGTTCTTCCAAGCTGGATGGAAGCGTAAAGCTTATCAGAGAAGTTCAATGCAATGCCGTTAACAACAATCGTTTCAGCGGTAGTGGTAGATCCGTTTGTGCTTTGATGGGTTACTAATACTTTTTCAGCCCCTGAGGAAGTCACGGTAAGATAAGTATTACCAGTACCGTTTGCATTTAGAAATTCCGTTACCGTTGTTGGGCTTGCGGTAAGCGTACCTGTTTGCGCATTACTATTTGAAAGCCCAATAAGGCTTGAAACAAATATAAAAAAGATCGCAAGTGTTTTGTGTAGAATTTTTTTCATAATTTTTGTGTTAATAATTTTTATTTGATTGGTTTTAAGTCATCCTGTTTTTTTAAAACAAGACGAATTTTGCTTTTCTAAGGGGATCCATGTTGTTTCCCTACCGTTCGGCAGGATCATAACCATTGACTAAATAGGTTGCTAAAAGAGCCCCTTTGACATAATCCGTATTTGAAGTTCCTGTTGCTGTAAATAGTTTAAAGGTATGAATCACATCTTTTTGAATATAGTTAATATCTCTAAAACCCGTTGCAACATTGTTATTAATAACTACTGTTTCAGCAGAAAGCAGACTACCGTTTTTTCTGGTTTTAGTTAGCGTGATTAATGTTCTAGGACTATTTTCAGTTGACCAAGAAATTTTCGTATTGCCACTTCCGTTTTCATTTGTAAATGCGGTTACATTTTGTGGGTTTGCGGTTAGTGTTCCGCTTGCGGCTGTTTGGGCATTTATTTTAGACAAACCTAGAAGGCTTGAACCCACTAAAATAAAAACTGCTAAAGTCTTTTTCATTTTTTAAATATTTTAAGTTAATTTTTTAATTAGTTTGCTAAGTACCATTTTTTTATAAAATTAACTATCCTGTGCTATCCTGCTTTTGTGAATTATTTGTTATTTAGGTGTAATAGTAATACTTTCTTTACTGTCTTTTGTTTTTAAAGTCAAAACATTTGTTTTAATGGTTCTACTGCGTTCTTTGTGTGAAAGTTATACCATTTAAAACAAAAATCACAAAGATTTAAACCATTAAGGAAAATAAGGTAATTAAGTTTTGGTGTGAACTTAATGATACTTAACTTCCTTAATGATTCCAAAAAAAATGAATTTCATAACATTTCCAGTAAAACTATTTTTAGATTTTGCTATCTAATGTAAGTAGTAAGTGTAGTAAAATGGCGTATTTTAAAATATAAAATTTATTGTAATTGTCTGATTTAAAATAGTTTTTTCTATCCGGAGACTTTTGACTTTACGACATTAAAACTTTCGACTTACTTAATTTCAAATCTTTATAATTTTTCGAACCACCTGCGTTTTGTTGTCAAGGGTTATTTTTAATAGATAAACCCCTTTCTCGAGCGTTGAAGCATCATACATAAAATCAGGATCTGCACGAATTATTTTTGGCGCACGAATCATTTTTCCACCAATATCAAATATACTTAATTCAAAAGTACTGCCGTTGCGATCTGATATATGAATACGGAACTGATCTGTGAATGGATTAGTAAAAACAGTAATGCCTTCATTATCTGGCTTCTCCATTTCATCAGTAATCCCCAGTGTAACAGGATTCTGGAATACGATAACCGAATTCTGGGAAGCTGTCATATTCAATTTTATCACAAAATTAGTTCCTTCCTCTGTAATGTTTCCGCCTAACGACTTCAAAGTCAACGACTCTTTCCATAAATTTTCATACTTAGTGGCGTTAGCTAAAACCATAGCTTTAAATGCGGTGTAATCAACGCATAAATCTTGAAAATTACTAGGAATATAATTTGGCTTCAATACCAAATCTGGATTTAGGTTTCCTGCATTCTCAACATCTCTTCGTATTTCATTTAAAACACAATTTGTATTCGTTAATGATGTCATTTTAGTTTCAGCCAGAGAAATAGAGGGTAAATAGGATTTAGGAATTCTTACAACCACCTCTGATACTACTGCGTTAGTTTTATTCGTATCAAAGGAGTTCACTAATAAATACGATTTTCCATTTTTAACGCTCAGCATAGAAGTTATTGTTGCATTCCTTGTAATTGTCGGCACATCGGGTGTAATTTTATAGACAGCTCCTCCTGAAAGATATTCTAAAACACTATAGATCCATGCTTGAGAGGAAGGTATTTGATATCGAACAGGGCCATTCGGAATGGTTTTAAAGGAGTTCCAATGATAAATTCGATCAACACCCACTTCCATATATTTCATAAATAACTGTAAAGTCATTGCCCCTCCAAAGGCTCCTTCGTTTTCTGTAGGAATGGTAGCATTCCAATCTCCCAGCCCACCAAACTCATGAATTTCTCTTGAAAACTTGTTTTGATACCCTCTAATGGGATCATTGACATAATCCCATATTTTATCCGAATCATTTACTACAACTGTTAAACTAAGGCCTTCATAAAAATATTTTGAAAAAGAAACAAAGTTGGGAATTTTAGTTAGCTTGACCCCTGTTTTTTCATTCACCTGGTTTGCGATATGATCAAGCACACGAAATGCCCCAACGTTATGGGTGTTATTAATATTGGACAAATTAGCTCCAGAAATATTAAAAAGACTTAAAGTAGCCCCTGGTAAAACAGATTCAATGGCAGCGGCCGCATGGTCATAGTGCGTAATGAATTGGGCTTCCGTTCCATTAAATCGTTCTAAACTGTTCATTTCTGTACCAATGCGAAAACGCAGCTTGTTCGCTTTTTCAGTGCCCAATATAGTTGTCAAGGTACTGCACAGCTCTTTTACAGTATCATACCATTCTTGGGAAGAATTTGGAACCCCTCTATTGCCGTAAGAATTAAGTGATGCGTTAGTATTCGTCGTTAAATCCCATGGGATATTATCCAATACAAGGGTTAAATCTTCATAACCAAGATCCAAATAAGGCTTTAAACGGTTTTGAATTAGCTCTGGCCGAAAACCCAATGTATTATCAGCTTTTCTATAAACAAAATCATAGGCCCGCAATTGGTTTAATAAAGTGATCCCTGCTGGAGTAGTCATGTCCGTTAAAGTGCCTGTTATTCCTGGATACTTAGAATACCCGCCCAACAATCTTACAACGGATAAATTGTCAGCAAAGGGGACTTCTTTTGTAAAAGAACGCTTTTGGTACGGAAAATCTGTTTGAAACATATAATTTGGTACTTCTATTATATTTATACCGTCTTGTAAATAAGGTCCTAATACGGGCTGGCTTCTCCAAAATGGAAGCAGCTGACCAAGAGATTTAGGGGCTGTTTGCGCATTTATTTTCGATAAACCTAGAAGGCTTGAAGCAAATAAAACAATAATAGCCAGTGTTTTGTGGATTGTTTTTATCATTATTTAAGTTTGTTTTTTCATATTTATTGTAATAAAAAAAATAGGATTATAATTCAGAGCCAAATCCTAAAAAGACCTAATCTAAGGTATGTCTAT